>NZ_JARAVK010000282.1:0-10673 GCF_033792765.1 Streptomyces sp. PA03-6a
GCGCTTGCGGGGGCGTGGGCGGGTGGTGGAGATCGCCAGGTAGCCGAGTTGCTGGGTGGCGGCGATGGCAGGCCAGAGCCGGGCGAGTTCGCAGGGGGCGGGGCGTTCGCCGGCGGCGCTGTCGGCGACCGCCCGGAGGTTGATCAGGTCGGTGCGCAGGCGGTGACGGGCCGTGGCGGCGGCGCTGTACCCGGCGTCGTCGCCCGCGATGAGGTTCAGGTGCCAGGTCGTGCCTTCCGCACGGATGACGTGGGCGAGGGCGCTGGGGAGCCGGACGGTCGAGGTGCGCCGCCAGAGCGTGAGCCCCGCGGCCACGCCGACCGCACAGCCGCACACCGTGTCGAGGAGGCGGGCGGTGACGAGTTGGCTCACGGGCAACGCCGGCTGCGCGGCCTCGGTCAGGAACAGCGACAGGGGGGTGATGAAGGCGACGCCGAGGGCGTAGTTGTGGGCCAGGACGGCTTCCGCGGCGAACTGGGCGAGCATCACTGCCGCCACCAGCGCGGGCGGGCCGGGGTGGAAGGCCAGGACGGCGCCGCCGAGCAGGACCCCGGCGGCGGTGCCGGTGCCGCGTTGCATACCGCGCCGGATCACGGTCGTGACGTTGGCGCCCTGCAGGACGACGATGGCGGCGCCGGAGGCCCAGTAGGGCTGCGCGAGTCCGCACGCGTGGGCGAGCCCGCCGGCGATGACGGCGCCCGATCCGACGCGCAGCGCGGCGGGCAGGACCAGCGAATGCCGTTTCCTGGCCGAGGCGAGCAGCCGTGTGGCGCTGGACGGTTCGAGGAGTTCCCCCTCGTCGTCCGGCGGCGCCCCCGACGCGGCATCGCGTACGGCCTGCTCGACCTCGCCGCGCACCGCGCGACGCACGGCCGGCTCCCCGCCGGGCCCGTGGGCCGGGGGTGGCGGGGGCGTACGCCGGTGGCGGAGGCACTCGGCGGTGCGGCGCAGCGCCGCGGTGAGGTCGCCGGGGAGCGGCGCGGGGGATGTGGCGGCGGCGCGGACGGCGGCGGCGAACACGCGGTGGGCCTGGCGCACGGCCGGTCGCAGCCGTGCCCGGCCGGTCGCCCGGCCCAGGGGCTGGGGCGGGGCCGCGACGGCGTACCAGGCGGTGCGCAGTGCGAGGGCCGCCTGGTGCTGGGCGGCGTCCTGGCGGGGGCCGCCGATCGCTTCGAGGTAGGCGGCGAGCTGGTCGTAGGCGTCGGCGACCGCCCTGGTCTCCGGCCCGTGGCGGTCGATCAGGCATCCCGACATCGAGACCAGCCAGGCGCAGGCGGCACCGGCCACGGTGAGCGTGACCCGCTGCCCGATCGCCGCCGCGTCGACGGGCTGGGGGGTGGACATGGCACAGGCGAGGGCGAAGAGGTAGCCACCCGGTGGCCCGATCCGCAGCGCGTCGCAGACGTAGGTGGCGACCGCGCCGACGAGGCCGATCACGACGGGCGCGAGCCAGATCCTGCCCCCGGCCAGCGACCCGGCGGCGACGGAGAGTACGAACCCCGCCCCCACCCCGGCCAGGAGCACCGCCCGCCTGCCGTAGGGCTCCTTCGCACCGTAGACGGCGGTGAAGGCACCCATCGTGGCGGTCAGCCCCCACGGCAGGTGACCCGTGGCGGCCCCGGCGGTCAGGGGGACGCCGATGCTCACCGCGGCGCGCAGCCCCGCGGCGTACCGGTAGCCGGGCCCGCCGCCGGAGCGCAGGGCGTCGTGCAGGAGGCCACCGGCGCGGCCGGCTGGGAAGTGGGGCAACCTCATGGCCTCCGAACGTCCGAACGGCGATGGAACCCGTGCCCCGCCCGCGCCGTGGGACGAGTCCTACCAGAGCGCCCGGCGTGTCCCGGGGAGGGAGCCGCCCGGCGCGTCCGGCTGCGGCGGGCCGCCGGTGAGGCGGCACGCGGGCGGGGTCAGACGAGGGCCGGGTAGTCGGTGTAGCCCCGCCCGTCGCCGCCGTAGTAGCTCGCCGGCTCTGGGGTGTTGTACGGCCCCCGGGCCTTGATGCGCGTGATGAGGTCGGGGTTGGCGAGGAACGCCCGGCCGAGGGTGACGGCGTCGGCGACGCCCTCCGCGAACACGTCGGCCACGGCCTCGTGGGGCGGGCGCCCGTCGTCGTACTGGGGGTTGAGGACGAGCGTGCCCGGCCAGGCGGCACGGACCTTGCGCGTCAGGTCGCGCCCGGCCTGCTCGCGGGTGTGGACGTAGGCGAGCGGCAGGTCCGACAGGGCGGTCAGCAGGGCGGTGTACAGCTCGGCGGGGTCGTTCTCGACGATGCCCTGATCGGTGCTGCCGGGGGAGATGCGCAGGCCGACGCGCTCGGCGCCGATGGCCTCGGCCACGGCCCTGACGGTCTCGACCACGAAGCGGATGCGGTTCCCGGTGCTGCCGCCCCAGCGGTCCGTGCGCAGGTTGGCGCTGTCGGAGAGGAACTGGTGCAGGAGGTAGCCGGTGGCCGCGTGGAGTTCCACGCCGTCGAAGCCGGCCGCGACGGCGTTGCGCGCCGCCGACACGTGGTCGTCGATGGTCCCGAGGATCTCCGCGTCGGTCAGTTCGCGCGGGACGTCGTGTTCCTTGGCCCCCTCGGCGGTGTACGTGACGCCGGGCGCCTGTACGGCGGAGGGCGCGACCGGGACCAGGCCCGTCAGGTCCCGGTGGCCGATCCGCCCGGCGTGCATGATCTGGGCGAAGATCGTGCCGCCCGCCGCGTGCACGGCGTCGGTCAGGGTGCGCCAGGCGGCCACCTGCTCGTCGCTGTGCAGGCCGGGGGTCGCGATGTAGCCCTGGCCGACCGGGCTGGGCTGGGTGCCCTCGGTGATGATCAGCGCGGCCGCCCCGGCCCGCTGCACGTAGTAGTCGACCATGGCGTCGGTGGCCAGTCCGCCGTCGACGGTCGCGCGGTTGCGCGTCATGGGCGACATGAAGATCCGGTGGGGGACCCGGGTTTCTCCGACGGTGATGGGCTCGAACGGTGCGGTCATCTCAGGTCTGTCCTTGTCCGGTGGAGGATGCACCACTCCTGGGGGATAGGGACTATCCATTAGAAAGTGGCTGGCCATGAGAAAGCTAACAGAGCCGACTCCTGTCGGCAAGCCGCTATCCATTGGTAAGCTGGCTGGTATGAGCAGCTACGAGCCCGACTTCTGCCCCCGGTACCACCTGGCCGTCGAGATGATCGGCCGCCGGTGGGCGGGGGTGATCCTGCGTGAGCTGCTCCGGGGTGCGACGCACTTCCGTCAGATCAGCGACGCCATCCCCGACATCACCGACAAGCTGCTGTCGGACCGCCTCAAGCGCTTCGAGCAGGAAGGTGTCATCGAACGCCACGTACTCCCGACGACCCCGGTGACCATCGAGTACCGCCTCACCGACAAGGGCCGCGCGCTGGAGGAGGTCGTCCGGGAGATCTCGAAGTGGGCCGAGTCCTGGCTTCCCGCGCAGGACGAGGAGGCTCCCTCCGGCGAGGAGATCCGGCTGACGGCGTGACGGGCCGCGGCGCGCACCGTGCGCCGCGCCCCGTCGCCGCTACCGCTCCAGCGCCTGGCCCCCGACGCCGCCCGTGACGGCGGCACGCAGCGGGACGCCGCGGAAGGCCTGGATGAGGACGATCACGGCACCGGCCGTGATGCACTGATCGGCGAGGTTGAAGATCCCGGAATCGCCGATCTGGATGAAGTCCAGCACGGCTCCCCGGCCGAACCCGGGGGTGCGGAAGACGCGGTCGGCGAGGTTCCCGCCGGCACCCGCGAAGATCAGCCCGAGGCCGGTCGCCCAGCCCGTGGAGCGTACGGAGCCGGCGACCCGCGCGATGGCCACGAGCGCGACGACCGCCACGAGGGTGAAGAGCAGGGTCGCGCGGGGGGCGAAGGAGCCGGCCGCCCCGGAGTTCCGGAAAGCGGTGAAGGTCACCGCGCCACCCAGGGCGTGCCGGGGTTCGTGGCCCTCGACGACCACCGCGGCGATCGCCTTCGTGACCTGGTCCACGGCGAATCCGGCCGCCGCAACCGTCCACAGCAGATACGCCCGCCGCACCGCCCACCTCCTGATCGCTGGTGACTGCACCGAGCGTACGCGCAGCCTCCGGCGGCGCGGCGGGCGACCGCAGCGAGGTTCGGTATCACTCGATACGGTATCGAACGATCAGATGGCTGGTAATGTGCGTACATGACTGCCGACGCCCCTCGTGGAACCAGCGCCCCGCGTGCGACCGACCGACCCGGGGACACCTCCCCGTTCGCCCTGGGGCTGCTGCTGCGCCGCGCGCACTGGCGCGCGGGCGCGGTGATGGGGGAGGCGCTCCGGCCGCTCGGCATCGAGGTGCGGCATTTCGCGGTGCTGATGGTGCTGGTCGACCGCGGACCCACGGTGCAGCGGGACCTGGCCGCGGCGACCGGGTCGGACAAGGCGGGGATCATGCGGGTCGTGGACGACCTGGAGCGCAAGGGGCTCGCCGTGCGCAAATCCGTTCCGGGGGACAGGAGGGTGCGGGCGGTGGAGATCACGCCCGCGGGCGTCGAGCTGTTCGACGCGGCCCACGTGGCGGCGGTGCCCCTGGCCGAGCATCTGGTCGCCGAACTGGGTCCCGGTGAGACCGAGCGGCTGAAGGACCTGCTGACCCGGTTCGCCTATCCCGAGGGCGGCGAGGCGTAAGCCTGTCGTAGCGAAGACCGTCCAGCCGCGTGGCGCGCCCGCCACGCGGCTTTCGTCGTTCACCCGCGGATGGTGCCGGCGCCGGCCGGGCGGGATGCGTTCACCATTAGTCGCACATACGACGGTATCTGGTGATACCGTCGTAGATGTAACGAAAATGGTCCGGGTGGCCCCCGGGGATGCCCGGTGGGCGCGGGAGCGCCCGCCGTCCTGACCGCATCCGCGGGGCCGCCGGGTGCAGGCCCGCTCAACCCCCGATGCGGTGCCTTGGCGAAAAGAGGTGGATCATGAGGACCGCTCGTGGCGGGAAACCGCAGTCCATGCCGGCGGCCCTGGCTGCCCTTCCCCGTCCCGTGGCCGCGGCGGTGGGCGCCGGCGGCGTGTTCGGGGCGGCACACGTCGGTGTGGCATACGCGCTGGAAGAGCGCGGATTCGTCCCCGACATGATCGTCGGAACCTCGGTGGGCGCGCTGCTGGGGGCGATCGCGGCCGCCCACCCCGACGGCTCGGCGGCATGGCTGGACAGCGTGTGGACCCAGTTGCGCCGCCGTGAGGTGTACCCGATCGGGTACCCGCCCTCACGGGCCAGCGTCTTCGCCGATCGAGGTCTGCGCCGGCTGATCTCGCGGTCGGGGCTGCCGTCCCGGATCGAGGAACTTCCCATCCCGTTCACCGCGGTCGCCATGGACCTGGACACCGGCGCCCCGGCGCTGCTCGACCACGGTGACCTGGAGTCCGCCCTGCTGGCCAGCGCGGCCGTCCCCGGCATCCTGCCCCCGGTCGATCGCGAGCACAGGACGCTCGTCGACGGCGGAGTGATCGCCTACCTCCCCGTACTGGCGGCCCTGCAGGCCGGGGCGGCCAGCGTCGTGGCGCTGTCGACCGGGCCCGAGAGCTCGCCGCCGGTCCCGGACGCCCGGCGGCGTGGGGCCGCTGCGGTCGCCGCCAGGGCCGGACTGCTGCTGATGCGCCATCAGATCGAGCGCGACCTGCACGAGGTGTCCCGGCACATCCCGACCGTCGTACTGCCGACCGGCGTCGAGACCTGGCCCGCGCCCTGGGACTTCGGCCACTCCGAGCGGCTGATCAGCACCGCGCACCGCACCGCGAGGGACTTCCTCGACGGGCTCAGCACCAGTGGACCGGGCCTGTACCGGACCGACGTCACTCCGCCGGACCCGGCCGGACCGGCCGGGGCAATTCCTCGCGCATCAGGGGGCCTTCTGTGAGCACCATCGCGTTCCTCAACGTCGCCATGCACGGGCGGGTCAACCCGACACTGCCCGTGGTCGCCGAGCTCGTCCGGCGCGGCCACCGCGTCACCTACCACACCTCGGCCGCGTTCCGTGAGGAGATCGAGGCCGCCGGCGCCGAGGTGTACCTCTACCCCGGCGGCGACCAGCCGCTCCCCGATCCGCCGACACCGGTCACGTTGCTGGAGGGGCTCGCCCGCAGTGCCGTCGGCCTGCTGCCCGCGGTGCTCGCCGAACTGCGCCGCATCCGGCCGCACCTGATCGTCCACGACAACGCCTGCCCGTGGGGCGCGGTCGCCGCCCGTGAACTCGGCGTGCCCGCCGCCTCGTCGTTCACCACCTTCGCGTTCAACCGGGACGTGCCGAGCCCCACCCGCGGCTCCTGGGACCTGCTGACCGCCGCGGCGGCCCGCCCACGCAGCGTCCGGGGCTACCTGCGGTCGCGCCAGGACCTGCGCCACCACTACGACACCCACGGGCTGCCCCCGGTCGACCTGGGCAACATCCGCCAGCCCCTGAACCTCGTCTTCACCTCACGGGCGTTCCAGCCCCAGGCCGAACGCTTCGACGGGACCTACCGGTTCGTCGGCCCCAGCATCGGCGCCCGCCCGGCCGACCCCACCTTCCCCACCGGCCGGCTGCGGAACCCCGTGGTGTACGCGTCGCTGGGCACGGTGTTCAACGCCGACCCGCACCTGCTGCGCACCCTCGCCACCGCGCTGGCGACACTGGGGGGCACCACCGTCGTCTCCACCGGACGCACCGACCCCGCCGCGCTGGGCCCGTTGCCGTCCAACGTGCTCGTCCGCCGCTTCGTCCCGCAACCCGAAGTGCTGGACCGCGCCGCGCTGTTCGTCACCCACGGCGGAATGAACAGCGTCAACGAGGCCCTGTACGCCGGGGTTCCGATGCTCGTGGTCCCGCAGGGCGCCGACCAGCCGATGGTGGCCCGTCGCGTCGAGGAACTCGGCGCCGGACTGTCGATCCCCACCCGGGAGGTCACCGGGAACGCGGTGCGTGCCCGGGCGGGACGCCTCGTCCGGGACCCCCGCTTCAGGGCTGCCGCGGCCGCCCTGCGGACCGCCCAGCGGGCGGCCGGCGGACACCTGGGCGCGGCCGACGCACTCGAGCGGTACCTGCAGGCCGCGGGTTCCGCCGACCAGTCGCCGGTCCACGCCCACGTGCGGGGGCGAGGCTGACCCATGTCGCTCGCCGCCATGATCCTGCTGGCCTTCGCCGGGGTGTCCAAAGCCGCCGGGCGCATCCTGCCCCTGGCCGTACGCGGGCCGGGCATGCCGCGCACCCTCGTGGCGGGATCGCTGATCGGCGGTGGCCTCATCGAAGCCGCCGTGCTCGCGGTGTGGCCGCTGAGCGCGGCCACGCTGGCCGAACTGGCACTGTCCGCGCCACCGCCGGGCGCCGGACCGGTGTGGACGCTGGGCCTGGCGGCCCCGCTGCTGCTCGCCGGCGTCCTCGCGTTCCCCTGGCTCGGGCCCTTGCTCCACCTGCTGCTCTTCGCCGGGGTCGGGGCCGGGCTGGCCGGCCGGCTCGCCACGGCCACCGGCCTGGGCTGGTGGGCCGCCACCGGTTGCGTGGCCCTTGCGGGGACCGGGCTGGGTGTGACGGTCGAGGCCGTGCGACGCCTGGTCGTGCGGATCAGCACGACCGAACCGCTGGAGGCGAAGACATGAACGGGTACCTGATGTGCGCGTTCGCGGTCGGCACGGCGCTGATCGCCGAAGCGCTGCTGGCCCGTTACGAGGTGCTGGCCTACGGTGCGCACTGGCGTGCCCCCGTCACCGAACTCCCGGACGGCGTTCCCTACGCACGCGGCGCGGCTCCCGACGGCCACCCCGACGCGTACCTCGTCTACCTGGACGGCATCGGCAAGCGCCGCGTCCGCGACACCCGCGACGGCGGCCGGCTCGTCGCGGCCCTCATCGCCAGGGCGCCGGAACTGCGGGTATTGGGCCAGGTCCAGCCCTACTCGCCCCTCGCGGAGCCCCTTGCCGAGCGGCCGGTATGGGCGTGGCTGCGCCGCCGCGTCGCACTGCTGCTGTTCCTGCACAACGTCGTGCAGATCTTCGTCGCCGCCGACCACCGCTACCGCCCCCTGTACAACCGGGCCGTCGGTCGCCAGATCGCCACCCAGCTCCGGCTCGCCGGCTACCCGCCCGGCAGCGGCACCCCCGTGGTGCTGCTCAGCTACAGCGGCGGGGCCCAGGTCGCGACCGGCGCGGTCGACGAACTGCACGCCCAACTGGGCGCGCCACTTGTGCTGATCACCCTGGGCGGGTTCCACAACGGCGCCAACGACCTCACCCACGCCGAGCACCTGCACCGGCTGACGAGCGCGAGCGACCGCATCGAACGGCTCGGCACCTGGATCTTTCCCCAGCGTTGGCCGCTGGCCCGCGGCAGTGGCTGGAACCGGGCCCGCCGTGCCGGAAAGATCAGCGTGCACCGGCTCGACCCGGCCACGCACGTCGGACCGCTCGGCTACATCAGCCCCACCGCACGGTCGTCCGAAGGCCGCAGTCACCTCGACCGCACCGCCGACACCGTGATCGCGGCCGTGCGCGCCCACCATGTGGCGGAGCCATGAGCGACGGCGCCGGCCGCCGTGCCCGGAGGAGCAACACCAGGACCAGGATCCTCAGGTCCGCGCTCGAACTCTTCGCCGCCAAGGGGTACTCGGGCACCACGTTGCGCGCGATCGCCGGGCGCGCCGACGTGGACCCCGCGATGATCCGCTACTTCTTCGACGGCAAGGACGTCCTCTTCCGGGACGCGGTGTCCTCCCGCATCGACCTGTCCACCCTCTTCGACGGGCCCACGGCCGAGGAGGCGCAAGCCGCTCCCATGAGCCGGGGGGAGCGGTTGGCCCGGACGTTCCTCCCCGTCTGGGAGGACGAGTCGACCCGCCCGGCTCTCGTCGCGGTGTACCGGACCGGCATGTCGGACGGGCCGATCGCCAGGACGCTCCGCGACCGTGTCCAAGCGGCCCTCGCCTCGTGCCTGGGCCGGATCGCCCCGGAGGAGACCGAGCGGTCACCGATGTTCACGTCCTCGGTGTCCGCACAACTGACCGGCCTGGTCATGCTGCGCTACGTCTTCCCGGCGGAACCGCTGGCCTCACTGGACGTCGAGGAGCTGACGAAGCTGTTCGGCCTCGCCGTCGAGCGCGGAACGAGTTGTTCCTGCCAATAGCAGGTGCTCGCGACGTACACCCGGGCCATCACAAACCGCGTTCACCGAGATCCCGAAATTCTCCCGACGCCTCGCCCCGGCCTTCGGGCAATGGCGGCCGAATTTCCCGTTGCCCAAAGGGAAATGTCCGCTCCCGCGGGGCGCCGACCCCCGAGGCGTGTTTTCCCGGCACCTTGACGGGCGACCTGACTTCTTATGGGATTGGCGCCTCTGTCCTGGAACGACGTGAAGGGATGCTCGTGAGAACCAGATCCTTATCGATCGCAGCAGTCGGCGCCCTCATCCTCTGCGGTGCGGCCGTCGCACCCATGGCCCAGGCCCGCGACGCGGGCACGGCCGCCGCCGGAGCGGACACCGTCAAGGTGTACCGCGCGGAAGTGACGAAGAGCCAGATCCCGTTGCTGCTCCAGGCCGGCCAGGACGCGCAGGAGCTGAGCGAGCGGCCGCCGGCGCAGGGCACGGCCTCGGTCGAGGTGTACCTCACCGGTGATCAGGCGGAGGAACTGCGGCGCGAGGGCGTGCGGCTCACCGAGCACACGCTCGGCGCCAAGGCCGAGGCGCGGGTGCAGAACGCGGCCGACAAGGTGTTCCGCCCCTACAGCGGCAAGGGCGGCATCAAGGAGGAGATCCTCGCCACCAACCGCGCGAACCCCGGGCTGACGAAGGTCGTCTCGATCGGCAAGACCACGCGCGGGCAGGACATCCTCGCCCTCAAACTCACCAAGGACGCCGCGAAGTCCAAGGACGGCTCGAAGCCCTCCGTGCTGTACATGTCCAACCAGCACGCACGCGAGTGGATCACGCCGGAGATGACCCGCCGGCTGATGCACCACTACCTGGACAACTACCGCACCGACAAGCGGATCAAGAAGCTCGTCGACTCCACCGAGCTGTGGTTCCTGATATCCGCGAACCCGGACGGCTACGACTACACCTTCCAGAGCGACGACACCCGCCTGTGGCGCAAGAACCTGCGGGACAACAACGGCGACGGCGTCATCACCGCGGGCGACGGCGTCGACCTGAACCGCAACTTCGCCTACAAGTGGGGCTACGACAACGAGGGTTCGTCCCCGAACCCGGCCAGCGAGACCTACCGCGGCGCCGGCCCGAACTCCGAGCCGGAGACGCGGGCGCTGGACGCGTTCCAGAAGCGCATCGACTTCACGTACGGCATCAACTACCACTCCGCCGCCGAGCTGCTGCTCTACGGGGTCGGCTGGCAGGTGGCCACGGACACCCCCGACGACGTCCTGTACAGGTCACTGGCCGGCACGCCGGACAACTCCGCCATCCCCGGCTACCACCCGCAGGTGTCGTCCGAGCTGTACACCACCAACGGCGAGGCCGACGGTCACGCGTCCAACGTGAACGGCCTGGCGATGTTCACGCCCGAGATGTCGACGTGCCAGACCGCGTCCGACATCGACCCGGACGACCAGTGGGTGGCCTCCGACTGCCAGTCGGGGTTCAACTTCCCCGACGACGAGAAGCTGATCGAGCAGGAGTTCGAGAAGAACGTCCCGTTCGCGCTCTCCGTGGCCGAGACGGCCTCCCACCCCGACGTCC
>NZ_JARAVK010000283.1:0-10672 GCF_033792765.1 Streptomyces sp. PA03-6a
CGTCCCGGCCGTCTTCGGGGGCACGGGCGCACCCGCGGCCCCGCCCGTGCCCCCGAAGACGGCCGGGACGCATGTCCCCCTCCCCGACGGCATACGCCTGACGGCGTGGGTCACCGGCGACGGGCACGGGGTCACGGTGATCATCCGCAATCCCCACCCTGCCCGTTCCCTGGCCGGGGCCGCGTGGCGGTCCGCCTTCACCGCGGACGGGTCCGCGTCCCCGGTGCTCCGCGTCGCCGTCCACGGGGTGCCGTACGCCTGGGAGCCGTCCGCCGGGGAGAGCGCCTTCCCCGAGGACGCCGAACTGTCGTGCCGCGTGCAGGGCGACGACCCCGTCCCGGGGCTCCCCGAGGGCGGGCAGCCGGTGGAGGTCACGCTGCGGGAGGGGCGGCCACCGGTCACCAAGACGCTGTGGACACCGCTGCGCTGACCGTCCGGAGCCTGCTCACCGCACCATGCCGGCCGTCGCCAGCGTACGGGCGAGGTCGGAGCGCGACCGGATGCCGAGCTTGCGGTACACCCGCGTGAGGTGCGCCTCCACGGTCTTGCGGGACAGGAACAGGGTCGAGGCGGTCTCCAGGTTGCCGAGCCCGCCGGCGACGGCGCGGGCTATCTGGAGTTCCTGGGCGGTCAGCAGGTCGGCGAGGGAGACCTGCGCCCGCTGCGGCGCGACGCGGTGTCCGGCCGCCGCCAGTTCGGCCTCCGCCCGCGCGGCCCAGGGACGGGCGCCCAGCGCGCTGAAGGTGGTGAGGGCCGCGAGCAGCGGGACGCGGGCCTCCGCGGGGCGACGCAACCGCCGCATCACCTCCCCGTGCACCAGGGCCGTCCGCGCCTGGTCGAAGGGCATCTCCCGGCGGGCGTGCGCCCGGTCCGCCGCGGCGAACAGCCGTACCGCCTCGTCGGCGTCGGTCGCCAGCAGACCGCGGCAGCGTGCCGTCGCCGCCTCGGGCCAGGCCAGGCCGGTGGCCCGGGCCCGCTCGTCGAGCCAGTCGGCCAGTCCGGCCGCCCGGTCGCGGTTCCCGCCGCGGACGTGCGCCTCCGCCAGGTCGGCCACGAAGGTCAGCATGTTGGGATTGCCCAGCCCGCACTCCTCGGCGAGCGCGAAGGCCCGCTCCAGATGGCGAACGCAGTCGTCCGGGTCTCCCGCGGTGAGTGCGGCCGAGCCGAGGGCCCCGAGAGCCAGGACTTCCAGGCCGTGCGTGACCGGCCAGCCGTTCCGCTCCCGATAGGCCGCGATGTGCCGCTCGCAGCCCTGGCGGTCGCCGCGGCGTCCGTCGATACGGGCGAGCAGGATGGCGGCATAGCTGCCCGTGGTGACCTGGCCCAGCTCGCGTGCCCAGCGGACGGCCTCGGCGGCGTCGGCCCTCGCCGCCGCCCAGTTCCGCCAGCTCTCGGCCTCGCACCGGCCGGCCAGGGCGTAGGCGAGCAGTCCGAGCGAGGCGCCGCGCCGGATCCGCTCGACGACCCCGCCGAGCAGGGAGGCCGCGGCGGCGTCCTCGTCGGCCCAGGAGAGTGCCTCGCCTATCTGCACCGTCAGTTGCTGCAGCTCGGGGGTGACGGCCTCGGGAAGGGCCGCCCGCTCCCGCAGCAGCAGTTCCCTGCCTTCCCGCACCTGGCCGGCCAGCGCCATGGTGGCACCGAGCAGGGCACCGCCCAGTCGTGGCCGCCGTCCCGGTGCGCCGTGCCACCACGTCGCGGACCAGATTGCCGCAGTCCATGTGATGCCGCAGCCACCGGGAAGGCGGGCCCTGGCGTGCGGTGACGACCGGTGACGTCCTGGGCGGCCCCGTGCCGGTGTGGCTGCCGGCGCACGTACTGCTCCCGGTGTTCCGGGCGGCCTCGGGTCCGGGGCCCGCTGAGGGCCTCCGGACCCACGCGCCGGCCCTCAGACCGTCAGGACGACCTTCCCGAACAGGTCCCCGCCCGCCATCTTCTCGAATCCCTCGCGGGCCCGGTCCAGCGGCAGCACGGTGTCGATGACCGGGCGCACCCCGGTGACGGCACAGAAGCTGAGCAGGTCCTCCAGCTCGTCCTTGGTGCCCATGGTCGAGCCGACCACCTTGAGTTCCAGGAAGAAGATCCGGTTGAGCTCGGCGGCCTTCGGGTTGGGCCCGGAGGTCGCGCCGGAGATCACCAGCGTGCCGCCGGGGCGCAGCGACTTGACCGAGTGGGACCAGGTCGCGGCGCCGACGGTCTCGATGACCGCGTCCACGCGCTGCGGCAGCCGGGCGCCCGGCTCGAAGGCGGCGTCGGCGCCGAGGTCCTCGGCGCGCTTGCGCTTGGCCTCGTCGCGGCTGGTGGCGAAGACCCGCAGGCCCGCGGCCTTGGCCAGCACGATGGCGGCGGTGGCGACGCCGCCGCCCGCACCCTGGACCAGGACGGAATCACCGGGGCGCACACCCGCGTTGGTGAAGAGCATCCGGTAGGCGGTCAGCCAGGCCGTGGGCAGGCAGGCGGCCTCCTCGAAGGAGAGCTCCTTCGGCTTGGGCAGCAGGTTCCAGGTGGGCACGGAGACCTTCTCGGCGAAGGTGCCCTGGTACTTCTCGGTGAGGATGCTGCGCGGCTCGTCGGGGCCCACCCCGTGACCGCTCAGGCCGACGACGGGGTAGACGACGACTTCGTTGCCGTGCTCGTCGATCCCGGCGGCGTCGCAGCCGAGGATCATCGGCAGGCTCTCCTCGCCGAGCCCCACCCCGCGCAGCGACCACAGGTCGTGGTGGTTCAGGGAGGCGGCCTTGACGGTGACGGTGCTCCAGCCGGGCCGTGCCTCCGGCTCGGGGCGCTCCCCGAGTTCGAGGCCGCTCAGCGGCTGGTCGCGGTCGATTCGGGCGGCGTAGGCAGCGAACATGACCTTGACGCTAGCGCCGCGCGGTGCCCCGGCGTAACCGCACGGGGATGTGACACGCGCCGCGCGGCGCGGTGCCCCCGACCGGCGGGCACCGCGCCGCGCGGCGGCGTGGTCTGCGGGCGTACGGCGCGCTCAACGCCGGGCGACGCCCTCGGCGCGGGCGGCCGCGGCCACGGCGGCGGAGACCGCGGGGGCCACGCGCTCGTCGAACGGCGAGGGGATCACGCAGTCGGCGGACAGTTCGCCGTCCACCACGGCGGCCAGCGCCTCGGCGGCGGCGATCTTCATGCCCTCGGTGATCCGGGAGGCCCGCACCTGCAGCGCGCCCGCGAAGATGCCGGGGAAGGCGAGCACGTTGTTGATCTGGTTCGGGAAGTCGCTGCGCCCGGTGGCGACGACGGCCGCGTACTTGTGCGCCACGTCGGGGTGGATCTCCGGCGTGGGGTTGGCCATCGCGAAGACGAAGCAGCCCTTCGCCATGGTGGCGACGGCCTCCTCCGCCACGGTGCCGCCGGAGACGCCGATGAAGACGTCCGCACCCGCGAGCGCTTCCTCCAGGGTCCCGGTGAGCCCGGCCCGGTTGGTGTACGTGGTGAGCTCGCGCTTGGCGGAGTTCAGGTCCTCGCGGCCCGCGTGCACCACGCCCTTGCGGTCGGTGACGGCGACGTCCCCGATGCCGGCCTCGACGAGGATCTTGGCGATGGCGACGCCCGCGGCACCGGCCCCGGAGATCACCGCGCGCAGCTCGCCCAGCGCGCGGCCGGTCAGCCGGGTGGCGTTGCGGAGCGCGGCGAGCGTGACGACGGCCGTGCCGTGCTGGTCGTCGTGGAAGACCGGGATGTCCAGGCGCTCCTGCAGCTTGCGCTCGATCTCGAAGCAGCGGGGGGCGGAGATGTCCTCCAGGTTCACCCCGCCGAAGGAGGGTGCGAGGCGCACGACGGTGTCGACGATCTCGTCCACGTCGGTGGTGGCGAGCGCGATCGGGACCGCGTCCACGCCGCCGAACTGCTTGAAGAGAATCGCCTTGCCCTCCATCACCGGCAGGGACGCCTCCGGGCCGATGTCGCCGAGGCCCAGCACCGCCGTACCGTCCGTGACCACGGCCACGACCTGGGACTTCCACGTGTAGTCGTGGACCAGCTCGGGCTGCTCGGCGATGGCGGTGCACACGCGGGCGACGCCCGGCGTGTAGGCGAGCGACAGGTCGTCGGCGTTGCGCACCGGGACGGTCGCGGTCACCTCCATCTTGCCGCCGCGGTGGAGGGCGAAGACCGGGTCCACGGGGCTTTCCGGGCCGTCGCCGTCGGCGCTCTCCGCGTGTTCGGTCCTGTCGGTGCTGTCCGTGCCGTCGGTGCGAGGATTGACAATCTCCGCTGCCACTGTTGACCCCTTTGTCCGAATTGTCTATGAGGGTACTACCCCCTACAACAGGGGGTAGGTGGGCTCGGCTTCCGTACACCCGGACTCGAGTGGTCCCGGGCGCGACGGAGGCCAGGCGCGCCGCACGCGCGCCGAGGGGCCCCCGGTGAGGGGTAAGGGTCTGTTGTACCGGAAGACGGTTTCCGCTGACGAGTCTGTGCGCCGCACCACGGTGTCGCACATCGGGAACTTCTGCGCACAACGCAACAAGCCGTCCGAATAGCGGGACAAGGAAAGTGATGCACGCAACTTCGCAGCACGGCCCCACCGCGGTCCGGCCTTGGTGTACCGGCCTGGTGGGGGTCAGGGGATCGCCCGTTATGCGATTTTGACACATCCGGGCCCCCATGAGGACGTGTCCGGATGGCAAGATGCGGAGATCACACGTGAACGCGACATCCGAACGTGTGTACCCGGAGATCGGCTGCTCCCAGGATTCCCGCAGGAGGAACCACCAATGACCGCACGTACCACCCGTCGCTCGACCGTGACGAGCCGCTTCGCCGCGGTCGGAGCGATCGCGGTCGCCGGTGCCCTCGTCCTCACCGGTTGCGGCGACCAGACGGACAAGGGCGGGTCCCCGTCCGCGTCGAGCGACGCGTCCAAGGCGCCGCTCTTCGACAAGCTGCCGAAGTCGGTGCAGTCGGCGGGCGTGCTCAAGGTCGGCTCGGACATCGCGTACCCGCCGGTGGAGTTCGTCAAGGACGGCAAGAACGTCGGCATCGACCCGGACCTGGCCGACGCCATGGCCAAGCAGCTCGGTGTGAAGGTCGAGTTCAACAACGGCACCTTCGACACCCTGCTGACCGGTCTGCGCGCCAAGCGCTACGACATGGTGATGTCGGCGATGAGCGACACCAAGGACCGCCAGGAGGGCGTCGACTCCTCCACCGGCAAGAAGGTCGGCGAGGGCGTCGACTTCGTGGACTACTTCACCGCGGGCTCCTCGGTCATCGTGAAGAAGGGCAACCCGGAGGGCATCACGTCCCTCGCGGACCTGTGCGGCAAGAAGGTCGCCGTGCAGCGCGGCACCACCTCCCAGGACCTGCTCAAGGCCCAGAAGTGCGACAAGCCGATGTCGATCGAGCCCTTCGACACCGACACCGAGGCGCAGACCCGCCTGAAGGCCGGCGGCGTCGTCGCCGACGTCTCCGACTTCCCGGTCGCCGCGTACGCCGTGAAGACCTCCGGCGGCGGCAACGACTTCGAGCTCGCCGGCGAGCAGGTCGAGGCCGGCCCGTACGGCATCGCGGTCGCCAAGAGCAACACCGAGCTGCGCGACGCGCTGCAGGCCGCGCTGACCGCCGTCATCAAGGACGGCTCCTACACCAAGGTCCTGGAGAAGTGGGGCGTCACCGACGGCGCCGTCACCGAGGCCAAGATCAACGGCGGCTCCTGAGTCACGACAGCAAGAGGCTTCCCTCCATGTCCGAAGCGAATGACAAGGTCCCGGCCGGCACCCCGGGCGGGACCCCGCCCGCCGCGGCCTCCCGCCCGGAGGCCATCAAGGCGATCCCCGTACGCCACTACGGCCGCTGGATCTCGGCGATCCTGGTGCTGGCCGTGCTGGGGCTGCTGGTCAACGCGTTCGCCAACGCGAACGTGAACTACGGGGCGATCCCGGACTTCCTGTTCGACTCCGCGGTCCTCAAGGGCCTTCGGAACACGGTCGTCATCACCGTGGTCTCGATGGCGCTGGGCCTGATCCTGGGCATCGTGCTCGCGGTGATGCGGCTGTCGAAGAACCCCGTGACCTCCTCGGTGGCCTGGGGCTACATCTGGTTCTTCCGCGGCACCCCGGTCTACGTCCAGCTGCTCATCTGGTTCAACCTGGCGCTGATCTTCCCGGTCATCAATCTCGGCTTCTACAAGGACGAGATGAACCAGTTCATGACCCCCTTCATGGCCGCGCTGCTCGGCCTGGGTCTGAACGAGGCCGCGTACATGTCCGAGATCGTGCGGGCCGGCATCCAGTCCGTCGACGAGGGCCAGACCGAGGCGTCGCACGCGCTGGGCATGACCCAGGGCCAGAACCTGCGCCGTGTGGTGCTGCCGCAGGCGATGCGGGTGATCGTCCCGCCGACCGGCAACGAGTTCATCAACATGCTGAAGACCTCGTCGCTGGCCGCGCAGGCCGCCCAGTACGCCGAACTGCTGCGCTCCACCACCGACATCGGCAACACCACCGGTGCCACCGTGGAGATGCTCTTCCTCGCCGCGGTCTGGTACCTGGTCCTCACCTCGGTGTTCTCGGTGGGCCAGTACTACCTGGAGCGCCGTTACGCCCGCGGGACGACCCGCAACCTGCCGCCCACCCCGTGGCAGCGGGTCAGGGCCAACCTGGGCACCTTCCGCCGCCCGGAGGTGGCACGATGACCGACTTCAGCAAGGGCACCGGCGCCCACCCGATGGTCAAGGCCGAGGCGGTGCACAAGCACTTCGGCCTGGCCCACATCCTCAAGGGCATCGACCTGGAGGTCGCCCCGCGTGAGGTGTTCTGCCTGATCGGCCCGTCGGGCTCGGGCAAGTCCACCTTCCTGCGGTGCATCAACCACCTGGAGAAGATCAGCGGCGGCCGGCTCTCGGTCGACGGCGAGCTGGTCGGCTACCGGCAGAAGGGCGACAAGCTCTACGAGCTCAAGGACCGCGAGGTCGCCGCGAAGCGCCGCGACATCGGCATGGTCTTCCAGCGCTTCAACCTCTTCCCCCACATGACCGCGATCGAGAACGTGATCGAGGCCCCGGTGCGGGTGAAGAGGGAGGCCAAGGCCGTCGCCCGCGAGCGCGCGCTGGCCCTGCTGGACCGGGTCGGCCTGCGCGACAAGGCCGGGCACTACCCCGCCCAGCTCTCCGGTGGTCAGCAGCAGCGGGTGGCCATCGCCCGCGCGCTGGCGATGGAGCCGAAGCTGATGCTCTTCGACGAGCCCACCTCCGCGCTCGACCCGGAGCTGGTCGGTGACGTCCTGGACGTCATGCGGGGCCTCGCCGAGGACGGCATGACGATGATCGTGGTCACCCACGAGATGGGCTTCGCCCGCGAGGTCGGCGACGCCCTGGTCTTCATGGACGACGGCGTCGTCGTCGAGTCCGGCCACCCGCGCGACGTGCTCACCGACCCGCAGCACGACCGCACCAAGGCCTTCCTCTCCAAGGTCCTCTGACCGGGCGTGCGTGAGGGGCGGCGCCGTCCGGCGCCGCCCCTCACGCGTTCCCCCGCGGCGGGGTACGGATCACTTCAGCCCGAGGACGATCGCATCCGACACCGAACGCCAGACCTCCCGGGCCTCGCCGAAGCCGGCCTCCCTCAGGGCCGCGGCGTGCCAGGCCGGGGGCAGCTCGTCCCCGTCGGCGTGGGAACCGTAGATCACGAACCGCTCCTCGGTGGGACCGGCCAGCACGGGGTCGGCCTTGGCGGTGGCCCACCACTGCTCCCAGTCCAGCACGCCCTCCGCCCTCCGCCGCTCGCGGCGGGCGCGGTCCAGCTCGCGCACGGCCGCGTTGAGCCGCGGCGTCGAGGCGTCGGGCATGTGGTCGGCGTTGAGGAACACCCCGCCGTCGCGCAGCAGGCCGGCCAGCGTCCCGTACAGGGCCTCCAGCGGCCCGGGCTTCAGCCAGTGCAGGGCGGTCGCGGTGAGCACGGCGTCGTAGGTGTCGTACGGCAGGGCCCGCGACCAGTGCGGGTCGCGCAGGTCGGCAGTGACGAACTCGATCCTGCGCTCGCCGGCGAAGTGGCCGCGGGCGATCGCCAGCAGCGCCGGGTCGAGGTCCACGCCGGTCGACACGGCGTCCGGGAAGCGCCGCAGCAGCCGGTCGGAGATGCTGCCGGTGCCGCAGGCCAGGTCCAGCACCCGGGGCGCGGGGCCGGCCAGCGCCTCCACCATGTCGAGCATGATCCGGAACCGTTCCTCCCGGTCCGGCAGGTACCACTCCTGCTGCCGGTCCCAGCTGTCCTGCCAGGCCTGCCAGTCGGTCACCGCCGCAGTGGTGTCGGACATACGGTTCCCCTCCAGTCGTAATACCCTTAGAGCAAGAGCAGTCATTACCGACCTTAGAGCGCACGCGTAAGGACTACAAGTGGAACTCGCCTATTACTCCGACTACGCCGTGCGCCTGGTGAACAGCGAGGAGCCCGAGCGCGGCCTCGACCATCTGACCTCGGTCGATGCCGTGCGCGAGCTGTTCGGTCCGGCCAGCCAGGCGGCGGGCCGCGTGGGCGACGCCGACGTACAGCGGCTGCGCACCGTCCGCACCCGGCTGCGCGGCGTCTTCGAGGCCGCCTCCGAGGGAGACGAGGTGCGCGCCGTGGACCTGCTGAACGCACTGCTGCTGGAGTTCCCGGTCAGCCCGCAGATCTCCGGCCACGAGTACCTCGACGAGAGCGGCCGGCCGGACTGGCACATGCACCTCGCCGAGCACGCGGCCACGGCGACCGCCTCCTACGCCGCGACCGCCTGCATGGGCCTGGCCTTCCAGCTCACCGACCTCGGTGTGGACCGGCTCGGCATCTGCCAGGCCACCACGTGCCGCAACGCCTACATCGACACCTCGACCAACCGGTCCCGCCGCTACTGCTCGGACCGCTGCGCGACCCGCGCCAACGTCGCGGCCTACCGCGCCCGCAAGCGCCTGGAGAACGAGCGGTCCGCCCTGAGCGGCCTGACGCAGGACACCAGCCAGCCCGCCACACCGGCCGCCGACCGCTGAACCTCGCGCGGCGGCCGGAAGCGCCCCCGTCCCCGGGCGAGCACCAGCTCGTCCGGGACGGTGCCGAACTCCCTGCTGTCGTTCTCCACGAAGGTGTTGTCGCCCAGCACCCACCAGCCGCCCTCGCGCCGCTCCACGGCGCGTTTGACGATCAGCAGGTCCTGCTGGAGCGGATGGCGCAGCACCACCACGTCACCCTCGCGGACCTCCGCGGCGCTCCTGACGTGTTGCACCAGCAGCCAGTCGCCGTGCTGCAGCGTCGGCACCATCGACGGACCTGTCACCTCGACCAGCTGGTACGGCACTCTCCTCCTCTGCCCAAGCCCGGGCTCACGCATGCTCAGCCTCCTCCTCCATGCTCCACCAGCCCAGGGTGACACCAGACTTTTGTCCTAAGCACCAAGGGGCACCCGAGAAAACCACTCGACAGGGGAGTAATCTCCCTGGTGGAAAGACGATCACGAGGAAGGACAGTCATGCTCGCTCGCCTGTTCGCGCCCAAGGTCAAGGTCAGCGCCCACTGCGACCTGCCCTGCGGTGTCTACGACCCGGCCCAGGCCCGCATCGAGGCGCAGTCCGTCAAGGCGGTCCAGGAGAAGTACCAGGCCAACGAGGACCCGCACTTCCGGGCCCGCGCCATCGTCATCAAGGAGCAGCGCGCGGAGCTCGTCAAGCACCACCTGTCGGTGCTGTGGAGCGACTACTTCAAGGCGCCGCACTTCGAGAAGTACCCGCAACTGCACCAGCTCTTCAACGACGCGCTGAAGGCGGGCAGCGCCGCCAAGGCCTCGACCGACCCGGCGACCGGCCAGAAGCTGCTCGACCTGATCGACCAGATCGACGCCATCTTCCAGGAGACGAAGAAGGCCTGACCTGGCGTCGGCGCACCGCGCCCGGTCCGGGCGGCCCCGCAGGGGCCCGCGCGGACCGGGCGCGGTCGTACGCCCCCCGATCGGACCGTGACCGCAGGACAGTGCCTCCCGGTGCGCTTTGAATGGGCGCCATGCCGCTGCGCTCCCCCCGGGTCCGGACCTCACGCCCCCGCGCCCTGGCCGCACTCGGCCTGGTGGCCGCGCTGACCGCCGGTGGTCTCGCCGGCGCGGTCGCGCCGGCACCGTCCGCGCACCGGGGCGGACCGGTCCCCTCCCCCTCCGGCGGCGCCGGCACGCTCCCGGACGCACCGCCCGCCCAGCCCCCGCCGCAGCTGACGGCCGCGCAGGTGGCCCGCGCCGTGGACCGCCTGGACGGTTCCGTGCGGGAGGCGATGCGCAGGACCGGTGTGCCCGGCGTGGCGGTCGGGGTCGTCCACGACGGCCGGGTCCGGCCGGGTCCGCGTGGAACACCTCGACGCCGACGGCCTGGGCACCTTCACCCGGACCGCCGGGGCCGCCCCCGCCGGACGGACCCCCCGGGCCGGAGGCAAGTGACGGCCCGGGGGGCGCTTGCGCGGGGTACCGGCGCGCCACCCCCGAGCCGTCACTCGCGCTCCCGCGTGCGCACAGGCACACGCTCCGGAAGGGCGGGGGCAATACCGCGGAAGTCCGTGTGCGGGGCGCCCCGTCTTTGATGGACTCGCCCCCGTGGCGGTACCGCTCCCGGGGCCCGGGGTGAAGGTGCAGGTGAGGGGGTGTGGGTCCGGGTCGGGCGGGTGGGGCCGCTGTAGACTCGATCTCACTCGTACGGGTCAACCGACGTGCTAGC
>NZ_JARAVK010000284.1:0-10669 GCF_033792765.1 Streptomyces sp. PA03-6a
GGTTGGGGTTGGGGTGCTGGCATGGCGGCCGCGGGCATGCTCACGACGTCATGCATGAGTGGATTGGCCGCGGGGGTGTGGGCTGCGGAGATACGGGCGGATCAGCTCACGGGGCGGTGGACCAGCGGGTCGGGTACATCGCTGACGTTCCGCGAGGACCACACGTTCGCCAGCGTCAGGCCTGCCGGTATGCCAGCGGCGTCGCATTGTGATGATCCGTCGGTGCTGGCATCGGGCCGATGGGCGTTTGAAGTCTTTCCTGAGGAGGGCGGCTTCGGCACTCCCGACGAGGACGTCACGCGCGGAAGCGCTCTCGCTGCGGTCTGCCAACGGCGACTGTGAGGTGGAGGCCTATCTGTTCGGTGACGAGGACGACCCTGCGCTCTGCCCGACCGACGACACTGATGTCGGCTGCCCTGATGAGGACTACCTGAAGCGTGGGCAGGCACCAGGGCATGGATATGGCAGGAATTCAATCATCATTGCGGAAACGAGGTAGGTCGTCCGATGGGGCTCAGCTTTACAGATCTCCAGAGAATTCCGGAAGAGCAGCTAGTGCTAAAGGAAATCCGATACTTGGCGCTGGTGCAAGTTGATCTCATCGCGTTGTACCGCCATTGGGGCCGCCCCGACGTCGCAGTGGACGATCTGGCCGAATGGTTGTGCTTCGCGTTCTCGTTGCCCAACGGGGAAAAGTTCGCCCTGCAGCGGGAGGCTCAACATCCGCCTACGCCCGGATTTCTCCTTAGTGCGAGCAGTGGACTTTTCTCTGCGGAGGCGGCGGAAGGGCTAATTGGAGCGCTCGGCATTCCAGGGATATCCGTGGTTGAGTTGAGTGCCGAGGTGATCAACTAGACATCCTTTTTGTGGCGGCTCGTCAGCACCTGGCGATACTACGGCTCCACCGGCGCTAATCCAGTTTTCCGCATCCCTCCGCCCCCCTTGTCCCTGAGCCTCGATTACTTGGGCGTGCCCTTTGCCGCATATTGGACGGACCAGGCAGCTGGCACGTCATTCTACGAATCACACGCACGCGGGTTAGTACGACACCTGCGGCGGACAGGCGCTGTCTGACGCGAAGAGGTACCCGCCGGCTTCATCTCTCCGGGGCTGTATGGGTATCTTCGAAGCCCCCTGCCTTCGCGGCTGACATCACCAGGTGACATCAACGTCGGGGGACGACGGCGGAGTGAGGCGGCCGAGGACCAACCAGAGACCACCCGTGTAGGCGCCTTCGCGCAGGCTGTGCTGACATGGGCACGAACTTGTAAGGCGGTGCTCACGAGGGCCGGATGATTCATCCTGTCTCCATGAGGCTTCAGGGTGACCCGGTGACGGCAGACCGAGCACTGCTCGTGAACGAGCTGCGGTTCGATCCAGATGCGATCTACGAGCTGGACGGCCTCCTGATGCTCGCTCCCGGAGACCAGGTGCACATGGTCCAGGACCAGCAAGTAGTCATTAAGCGCGCTGCCGGCATCGAAGAGAGGCCCGCTGGCCACTGGACTCCGTGGTGTTGGTCTTGGCGTCTCGTCTGACTGCTGTCGTGCCAGATGGGCCGGCGAACCACGGTCAACGCCGGGCATCGCATGACCGTCATGCACGGGGGGTGATTCCCAAGCTCAGTACGCCCTCCCACGGGGTCTCCTCCAGCGCCGCAAGCCTCGCCCGGTCATCCGTACTACCTGTCCGCCGGACCGACCGACCAGACCAGGAGCCCGTACATCGTCACTGACTCCAGTAGCGCACCGTCCGGCGCGCGTCCAAGGCATGGGCCTCAGATGCCCCAGATCGCGAGACGGATTCCGTGATCAGCAACGCGGGTGACGGGTACTCTCTCGGCGTCAGGGTCCGCCAAGCGTGGCCCCAAGGAAAGGGCCTCTGTAGCTGTGGACTTGACTGTCACCTTCCAGATGACCAACCGGGACTATCGCGGCCTGGTACGCAACTCCCCGGTCATCCGTCACTTCGCCGCCGTCAGCCTGTTCCTGGCTCTGGTCGGCGCGTTCACCTTGTTTCTCGACGACTCGAAGGAGTGGCTGATCTTCTTCGGGCTCGGCATGTTGGTCTACGTCGAAGTCATCGCTGTGCGTGCGGCGGCAGGTAAGGTCGCGGCCCAGTTCCCCGGGCCGTGGACGCTTCATCTGACCGAGGAGACGTACACGCTGCGCACCTCCGCATCCCAGGTCGCGGTGAACTGGAACGCCTTCTCCGATGCCAGGGAGCGCGGCGGATTCTGGTACCTGCGGACAAGCAGGATGGCAGCCGAGGTCATCCCCAAGCGGGCTCTCGACGAGAACCAGCACGTCGCCCTCGCCGCGTTCCTGGCCGGGCGACTGCCTCCGAGATGAAGGGCTCCTGGTACCGACTGTTCGCCTGACGGCAGAAGATGACGGCAACAGAGCCGTACTCACGAGGACCCTGGCGGTAGCAAGCGAACTTCCTTGACCTCCTGGAGCAGCAACGCAACAGCGTGCGCGTAGCTATGAATGAACTCCTAAAGCGGTGCTCGCTCGAAGCTAGTACGGTCCTCGCCATGGAGTCGCGGCGTGCCAAAGCAATGATCGACCTCCTGCCTCACCCGGTCACCGTAGATGAGCCGACCGGTACCGCCAAGATCGTGGAGAGGCGATGACCGACGCGGTGCGCACCAACCAGTACGAGGGGTTCTGCTGCCAGTGCCAGGAGACGGTACCTCCCCATACTGGAGTGCTGCTGCGAAGCCAATCGGGTTCGTGGGTGGTCTACCACCAGGAGCACGCGCCAGCGCAGCTTGAGCAGAGCGGTGTCACCTCCGAGGTCCCCACCGTGCGGAAGAACCTGCGCGAAGGCGACTGTGAGGCTTGCGGAGTCCTGGTGCCAGCAGGGCTTGGGGTGTTGATATCCACGCAGTTTGGGGGCTGGGAGGTCTACCACCCGGAACACGTCCGTGAGCCTGCGCCTCCGCCACGCGGCCGACACTCGGGATGGTATCGCCGGCGTCTCATGGCCGTGGACATTGCCACCACCGGAAACCGGTACGGAGTCGACCGAATCCTGGGCGCGGCAGTGCGTACCTCCGACGGAGCAGGTCAGTACTGGTTGATCAACCCAGGCCCAGCTCGACTGCCGTCGCACCCGGTAAGCGCCACAGCATCACTGTGGAACAGGCCCGGGCTGAGGGAACACATTCCACTCAAGCCTTGGATGAGCTAGCGACCGTACTTGCCAGCCACTTGGCGGCTAAAGAACCGCTGGTGGCATGGCACGCTCCATTCGTCTTGACCACCCTGGAAACCGAGCTGCAACGGCACGATCTCGCGCCCCTCGCCGATCGCGCCCCCAACGGCCTCGCACCAATCTGTGATCCCCTCCTATTGGACCGGCAGGCCGACCGCTACCGTTCTGGTGGGCGTGCGCTGGAGACCGTTACCGACTGGTACGGCATCGAGCACAACTGCCCGGGCGATCCGCGGAGCGACGCCGAAGCGGCACTCGTTCTCGCCTACGTCATTGGCGCCTGCTATCCGCCCATCGGAAGACTGTCGCGGCCCGCCCTGCACCGGGAACAGGTTCGATGGGACGAACAGCAAGTCCGGGAGGCCGAAGTGCGGCAGCCTGGCAGGGAGAGGGACCCGCGTTGGCCCCTCGGAACAGTTCAGGCTTTGCCTTGGCAAGATCACGATGCCTCACAGACCAGCGCCTAGGCGCGACCATGACGTGAGACGCCCGACCGCGGATGCCGTCCCAGCTCAAATCTGCAGACACACCACTCCTGGTCTGGGAGGGGTCAGAGGCGCGCGCCCATGTGCCACAACCGTGCCACTTCGGGCGGTCAGCCACGGACAACGACGGCTCGCCACAGTTGAGATGCCTCGCTGAACTGGGGCCCCTTCAGACCTGACTTGACCTGCGTAACCTCAAAGACCCTGACCACCAGGCTTACAAGGCAGATGTCGGCGGTTCGAAACCGTCCACGCCCACCAGTGAGAAGACCCCCAGCCGGTCATGGCTGGGGGTCTTCGGCATCCGGATCAGACATCAACGGCCACGCTCACTCGCGGCCGGGACGCCTCCGCAGCAGCCGGCCCATGTGGCTCACGGCCTCACGCTGGGTGTCCTGCACCACGTGGGTGTGGACGTTCATCGTGACGGCGATCTGGGAGTGCCCGAGGATCTCCATCACTACGCGAGGCGCGACGCCTGCCGCGGTCAGCAGCGCGGTGACGCCGACGAGGTGGACGCGCCGGGTGCCGTACTCGATGGATATCAGGGCGTACAGGCGCTTGAGTGAGACGGTGTCGAGGTGCAGGAAGTCGGCGGCGATGATGCCGCGGGCCTGGTCGGTGAGGAACTGGCGCCAGGTCGGGCCGGAGCGTTGCGGGGCAGGGTCGATTCAGACTGCATGAAGGATTTCCCAGACTGTGGATGGGGCGATCGGGTAGCCGAGGCAGGCGAGTTCGCCTTGTGTTCGGCGGTGGCCCCAGCTGCTGTTTTCGCGGGCCAAGGGCAGGATGAGCCGCTTGACGGCCGGGGTGACGGATGGGCGGCCGGGGCGACGGTGCTGGGCGGAGGTCCATCTGCGTGCGGCGAGTTGCCCATGCCGGCGCAGCAGTGCGGTCGGGGTGACTGCGAAGGCCGCGCGCCATCGCCCGCGTGGGACCCACCGCGACAGCACGGCCGGCCGGATCCGCTCGCCACGGTGACGGAGGTGGGGTTGCCGTTCACGGTCGCGGTGAACGTACCGGCGGCGTACGTGTGGCTGGTCTGCCCGCTCCCGGTGGCGTCCAGGGCGACGGTGACCGTGGAGCTGCCGTCCCCGAAGTCCACCACCGCTGTCCCGCTCGGAGTGCCCCCGGAAATGCTGAACGTCACCGATTGTTCGCACTTCGGCGACGTGGGTGAGGTCGTCACCGTCAATGGCGAAATCGCCGTCACGTTCGCCGAATTGGCGTTGGTGACGTAGACGTTGCTGTTCTGCGCCGCCGCCACGTAGAACGGGAACGCGCCGGCGGGGACGGTGGCCAGGACGGTGTTCGTGGCACTGTCGATCACGGTCACGTTGTTCGAATTTGAGTTGCCGACGTAGACCTTGCCGGTCGGCGCCACCGCTATCCCGAACGGGCCCCCGCCGGCGGGGACGGTGGCCAGGACGGTGTTCGTGGCACTGTCGATCACCGTCACGTTGTTCGAGACGGTGTTGGTGACGTAGACGTTGCCGTTCGGCGCCACCGCGACCACCCCCGGGACCGTGCCGGCGGGGACGGTGGCCAGGACGGTGTTCGTGGCGCTGCTGATCACCGTCACGTTGTTCGAGGTCTGGTTGGCGATGTAGACGTTGCCGTTCGCCGCCACCGCCGCCGCGCCAGGGAACCCGCCGGAGGGGAGGGTGGTCAGGACGGTGTTCGTGGCGCTGTCGATCACCGTCACGGTGCCCGCGTTTCGGTTGGCGACGTAGACGTTGCCGTTCGGCGCCACCGCCACCGCGTCCGGGACCGCGCCGACGGGTACGGTGGCCAGGACCGTGTTATTGGTACTGTCGATCACCGTCACGTTGTTCGACGTCGAGTTGGCGACGTAGACCCTGCCGTTGGGCGCCACCGCCAACGCGAACGGGCCCCCGCCGGCGGGGACAGTGGCCAGGACCGTGTTATTGGTGCTGTCGATCACTGTTACGTTGTTCGAGCTTTGGTTGGTGACGTAGACGCTGCCATTCGCCGCCACCGCCACCATGGCCGGGCTCGAGCCGACGGGGACGGTGGCCAGGACGGTGTTCGTGGTGCTGCTGATCACCGTCACATTGCTCGAATTGGCGTTGCCGACGTAGACGTTGCCGTTCGGCGCCACCGCCACCGGGATCGGGCTCGTGCCCGCCGGGATCGTCACCGTGGAGAACGCCGCGCTCAACGGCGCGGCCACACGCCCTTGCACAGCGGGCACCTCAGATCCGCCCGCGGGGTTCAAGCGATTGTGGGGCAAGTCTTTCTGTGTTGCTGCGAAGGCGTGAGGAGCAGCGGTCGGCAGGAGGGCGAGGGAAAGGGCTGCCAGGATGACGCTCAACCGGGTGAGCCATTGGTGCCGTGCGCTACGGCGTAAGTCTGCGAAGACGCCGCTGGATATGAGCGCAGGGGAGATGAGGGACATTGTTTCTCCAGGCCGGTCGGCTCTTGGGAGCCGTCATGATGAATTGCGACGGCTGAGCAGCAATAAGAGCCCAGCCGTCCGTCAATGCACATCCTTTGGGCCGCTACGCTGCCCTGCCAGCCGGAATGCGCTGAACGTGACCGCTTCCCGGGACTTCGCTCATGAGCTCAGGAATGTTTCTGTTGCGCTTCACGCAGCGTCATCGTGGACGTCTCATGGGCGCAGACAGCGTCGTGACGGCCGGGAGCAGCCCAGCCTGATACCCAGCGACGATCGGCTGGGGGGCTGATCTCAGTCGTGGTCTCATTCGCATGCGTTCAGCCCCGTCCAGACGAGTCCCACTTCCGGCCGGAACCTGCAGGAACGAGCCAACGTGAACAGAGGGGAATGATCCCGTACCGACCTGTGACTGGCATACGCAGACTTGGAAAGCGTGCACGTGAGTCATTCGGTCGAGCGACGGCAGCGCTGACGGCAACGAGGGCGAACGACGGCAACTCCCACCAGTGGCCCGGAGGAAACCAAAGTGCGCCCTGCGCTGGAACACCGCACGGGGCACACCGGCGCTCCGCACCAAGATCTTCACGATGAGGACGAGGACGCCCGTGCCGAGGCGCTCGAGCTGCTCGGTGCCGCTCGCCGCCGCGGTCTTCCTGCGCAGAGGGAAATCCACAGGTCAGGCCGGGGTGTCGGCGTCCTGGGTCGTGGAGGCATCGAACGCCTCGGGGCCCTGCTCCGCCGCTGCCGGGTCCATCCACATGACCTGCCAGCCGTGGCCGTCGAGGTCGAAGAAGCTGCGTGAGTACATGAAGCCGTGGTCCTCGGCGTCGTCCGCCTCGGAGCCGCCCGCCGCGAGTGCGGCGGCGCTGACCGTGTCGACCTCATCGCGGGACGACACGCTGAAGCAGTACAACGCCAGCGTGTGCGTCGTGGGGTCGGCCATCGGCAGTTTCGCGAACTCCGCGAACTTCCCGCGGCTGAGCAGCATGACGAAGGCCTGCTCGCCGACGAGCATGCAGGCTGCGGACTCGTCGGTGAAGTTCGGGTTGAAGCCGAACCCGAGCTTGGCGAAGAACGCCTTGCTGAGTTCGAGGTCCGCTACGGGGAGGTTCACGAACAGCATGCGGCCGGAGTGTGCGGGATTCGTCATGGTGGGTCTCCAGTCGGTGGCTCGATGGCGTGCGTACTGAGAGACCGGCCTGGCCGGCGGAACTCATCGGTGTACCTTCGCCGGCTGCCCGAACACCAGACGCGGCCGCTTGGACACCTTCGCCCATCAGCCACTGCAACGGCCGGGTCTCCCACTGCCTGCCAACGCCCGACATCGGCGGACGACCGCCCGGAGCATGCATGCCCGGTGGGCGTGAGGTGAGAACCGCGCCGGCGGCCCTCCTGCGGATGGGGATCAGATGACGGTCAGCGTCAGGACCGCCGTGTACGTGCCGGGCGGCGTGGAAGTCGGGGCGTCGAAGTCGAGCCCGGCCCCGGCATCCGCGGTGCCGGGGCCGGTGCCGGTGCCGGTGCCGGTGCCGGTGCCGGTGCCGGTGCCGGTGCCGGTGGCCAGCGTCCGGGACGGTGGCCGCAGGACCCGAGGTGGGCTCGCCTGCTCATGCGTGCTCGACGTCGCGGCGCGGGCCCGAACAGACCGGTGACGCTGATCGCCGACCGCTTCCCATGAACCGTCGTCCCCCCTGTCGCGGGGCACGGTGTCCGTGCCCCGCAGCGCGATCGACGGCCACCGCACCCCCTGAGCCTTGATCGCATCGCGTAAGAATGCGCGGATCGCCGCAACCCGGGGCGACAGCCCGGTGAAGGAACAGCGAACGCACCAACGCCGGGTCCGCGGCGATCCGGGTCTCTGAGGTAGGCGACCGGATCCGCCCGCCCCGAGCGGCTGGTGGAGGAACGGAATCTCACGCCGCCGGCGAGGTGGCTGGGCCAGGCGCCGGTCACGTCAACGCATGCACTGACGGCGGGAGTTCGCATCAGGTCGTGGGCGCTCCGCACGGCGACCGCGGCTCGGTCAGCCGCATCGGTGCCGGTGCCATGCCGCGGCCGCGGTCTGCATCCTGGCCGTCCACTCGTTCGGGGAGTCGCCGGCGATCTCGTCCCAGAGCCGGTGCTGGGCTCGCGCGAACGCGTCGAGCCCGGGTGCGGGGGCGGCGGCGAACGCGGGGTGCTCGGCCGACAACTGCTCGGCCTGCTCCGAAATGTGGCCGGAGGCGATGAGCCAGATGGCCCACAGGGCGGGGTCGATCCATCCGGCGCCTCGGGCGGCCCAGGCCCAGTCGACGAGCCGGGCCCGTCCGGCGATGAGGACGTTGTGCGGGTTCCAGTCGGTGTGAAGCAGCCGGTCCCCGGTAAACAGCCCGGCGTCGTCGCCGGCGTGGGCCCGCATCCGGTCCGGCATGGTCCTGAGCGGCAGGTCGGGCAGCGGCAGGGCCGCGAGGGCCCGCATCGCGTCGGCGACGAGGTCCAGGTGGGGTGAGCCCGGGGCGTAGTCCGCGTGGGGGCCGGCGAGGTCCTCGAAGCCGAGGAGGTCCCAGCCCGCGCACCGGGTGTGCCAGAGCAGGGCCGGAGCCAGCGGCGTGACGTGCGGGGCGATGGCCGCTTCGCGTTCCTGCGTCCACGCCCGTGGATGCTCGAGCCGCAGCCCCTTGACGAAGACGGCGCCCGTCGCCGTACGGATACGGGCCGCGACTTCGGAATTGAGGCCCGTCGGGACCGACTCGGCTTCCAGCACGGGCCCGGTGTGCTTCTCGATGACGGCCAAGGCGTCGGCGGGGACCTCGGTGAAGCGGTGCGTCGGCATGGTCGGATGGTCCCGGAACGGGTCGGAGGGGGCCACGCCGTGCACGCGGGCGCGGCTTCCCTCGGTGACGGTCCGTTGCGGGGTTCGCCGGCCCGGGCTCCCTGCACTGCGCCGGTCGGCCGAGCATGCGGAGCGTCGTGGCGCAGTTGGGGGGCCGCCAGGCGTGGCCGGGGCGGGCGTACGGGCTCCGTCGGCGGGCCGCCTCACCCGTTTGCCGACGGGCGCTTCACCCACCTGGCCGCAGTGCTGGCGGTGCTGGGGTATGTCCGTGGCTCGTCGTGCTTCCATCCCGTCAGGAGGCACACATGATGCGTGAGGACCGACAGCAGGACACCCACCCGCAGGCGGGTGCGTCACGGCGGCATCTGCTCGCCGCGGCCACTCTGGCGCCGATGCTGGGCGGGGCGATCTCCGCGTGCGCGCCAACCGGAACGTCGAAACAGCACAACCACCCGTCGGTCATGCCCGTGCGCACCGCTCTGACGGACTGGAAGGACGTGGCCGTCGCGCTCGGGCGGACGGGCGACATCAGGCGCGACTTCATGTACCACACGGGTCTGCCGCGCCGGGACCTCAAGGTGGTCTCGCAGGGCGTCACCGTCAAACCGGGGCTCGCCCTGGGCTCGCACGTGTCCTTCGTCCGTTACGCCGACGGGAACACGCTGCTGATGGGCGACGTAGTGGTCACCGAGAAGGAGATGCAGTCCTTCGCCGACGTGCTGCACGAGCGCAAGATCGAGCAGACGGCGATCCACAAGCACCTGCTGTCGCAGGACCCGGAGATCTGGTGGGTCCACGTCCACGCGCACGGCAAGGACCCCGTGGCCATCGCCACGGGGCTGCGTGCGGCGCTCGACCGGACCGGCGCCCCGCCGCCGGGGCGGCCGGACCACACCGTGCCGCGCAAGCTCGACATGGACGTCGCCACCATCGACAAGGTGATGGGCATCAAGGGCGGCATCGACGACGGGGTCTACAAGAACACCTTCGTGCGCCGGGAGACCATCACCGACGCCGGTATGGTCCTGCCGCCGGGCCTCGGATCCACCAGTGCGATCAACTACCAGCCGCTGGGCAACGGCAGGGCCGCGGTCAGCGGCGACTGCGCCATGATCGCCAGCGAGGTCCAGGACGTCCTGGCGGCCCTCAGGCGTGCGGGGTGCCAACTCGTGGAGCTGCACAACCACGGGCTGACGGACGAACCTCGGCTCTTCTTCGTCCACTTCTGGGCCGTCGGTGACGCGGTCAAGCTCGCCAAGGGGATCCGGAAGGCGTTGGACGCCACCAACGTCAAGGGGATGGCGGTGGAGATCGGCTGACGCCCGGCCGGCATCGGGTACGGGTGGCCCGACCGCCGCTCCGCGCGGGAAGTCCGTTGCGGCCGCGGCGGTCGGCTCCGCCCGCCTTCATGTACCGTCTCCACGGACGATCACGGGGAGGGGCGACGGGGATGACCGGACGGTGGTACACCGCCCTGGGCGTGAATCTGCTGCTGGGGATCCCGGGGGTGGTGCCGATCTGGATGCTCTGGTACCTCGCCGCGAACTGGCCGCTCGCCGACCTGGGTCTGACCGTGCGGGAGCCGACGGAGAACGACGGCATCCTGCCCGGGCTGCTGCTCTTCGGGCCCGTCGTGCTCCTCTACGCCGTGCTCTGGTGGGTGGCCAACCGGCCCCTCGCCGTCCGGACGGCGAGGGGCCGGTTGGCCACCCACCAGAGCACGGCGTAGAGGAG
>NZ_JARAVK010000285.1:0-10557 GCF_033792765.1 Streptomyces sp. PA03-6a
GACCCCCGAGAAGCCCCGTCTCAGGCGGTGCGGGCCCGCAGATGGGCCCGCCGCCGGGCGTGGCATCCGCCAGCGCACGGCGGTGCCTCCGGCGGCATCGACGACCGCCTCCCCCGCAGCCGCCGGGACCACGGCGACGGTGACACCCGGAACACGCTCCGAGCGCGGTGGACGCGAACCCCTCCCGGGACCCGCCGCACGCCGCCCGGCAGGCGGGACGGGCAGCACCCCCTCACACCGCGGACGGTGGTCGGCCATCCGCCCGGCGGCGAAGGCCGGACGCCCTCCCGGCAGCAAACCGCCCCAGCGCGGCACTCGGCCCGGGGCCCACGACCGCAACCAGCAGGCCGCTGGGCACACGAAGACATCGGCAGGACGGAACGCCGCGCACCCCGGGCCCGGCGCGCGTCAGCGCGCTTCGCGGGCCGCGGCCAGCAACTCCTCCGCGTGCGCCCGCCCGAGCTCCGAGTCCTCCAGGCCGGCGAGCATCCGCGACAGCTCGCGTACCCGCTCCTCACCCTCCAGCACGCGCACCCCGCTCCGCGTCACGGACCCGTCGTTCGTCTTCTCGACCAGCAACTGCCGGTCAGCGAACGCGGCCACCTGGGGCAGGTGCGTGACGACCACGACCTGCGCGGTCCGCGCCAGACGCGCCAGGCGCCGGCCGACCTCGACCGCCGCCTTGCCGCCGACGCCCGCGTCGACCTCGTCGAACAGGTACGTCGGCACCGGGTCCGAACCGGCGAAGACGACCTCGACGGCGAGCATCACCCGGGACAGCTCACCACCGGAAGCACCCTTGGCGATCGGCCGGGCCGGGGCGCCGGGGTGGGGTGCGAGCTGCAGCTCGACCTCGTCGGCGCCGGTCGCGCCGAAGGCGACCCGGCGGCCGCCGACCTCGATGCCCTCCTCGTCCTCCGTCTGCCGGAGGGCGACGCCGACCCTGGCGTGCGGCATGGCGAGCTGCGCGAGCTCCGCCGTGACGGCCGCGGCGAAACGGTCCGCCGCCTCCTCCCGGGCGTCGGTGAGGGCCTGGGCGAGGTCGCCGAGCTCGGCGTGCAGCGCGTCGCGCTCCCCGGTGAGCTCCCCGATCCGCTCGTCGTCGCCCTCCAGCTCGCCCAGCCGGGCCGCGCCCTGCTCGGCCCACGCCAGGACGGCGTCGATGGACTCCCCGTACTTGCGGGTGAGGTGGGCGAGGACGGCCCGCCGCTCCTCCACGACCGCAAGGCGCCGGGGATCGGCGTCCAGGTCGTCGGCGTACCCGGCGAGCTCGCCGGCGACGTCGCCGAGGAGGATGCCGATCTCGCCGATCCGGTCCGAGAGCGCGGCCAGCGCCGGGTCGTGGGAGCGGACGGCGTCCAGTGCGCGCTGGGCGCCGGCGACGAGCATGCCCGCGTCGACGCCCTCGGGGTCCTCGGGGTTGCCCGCGAGCGCGGCGTGCGCCTGGGTCGCGGCCGACGCGAGCGCCTCGGCGTGGCCCAGCCGCTCGGCCTCGGCGGCCAGGTCGGCGTCCTCGCCGGGCAGCGGCTCCGCGGCGGCGACCTCGTCCAGGCCGAAGCGCAGCAGGTCCGCCTCCTGGGCCCGCTCCCGGGTCCGGGTGGTCAGCTCGTCCAGCTCGCCCGCGACCTCGCGCAGCCGCCGGTAGGCGCCCGCGTACTTGGCCAGCGGCACGGCGACGGCGTCGCCCGCGTACCGGTCAAGCGCCTCGCGCTGGCGGGCCGGCCGCAGCAGGCCCTGCTGGTCGGTCTGGCCGTGCACGGCGACCAGCTCGTCCGCGAGCTCGCCCAGCAGCCCCACGGGGACCGAGCGCCCGCCCACGAAGGCCCTGGAGCGGCCCTCCGCCGAGACGGTACGGCTGATGAGCAGCGCACCGTCGTCCAGCTCGGCGCCCGCCTCCTCGGCCCGCACGGCTGCGGGCGCGCCCGCCGCCAGCGTGATCCGCCCCTCGACCGACGCCGATTTTGTACCGATCCGGACCAGACCGGGATCGGCACGGCCGCCCAGCAGCAGCCCGAGACTGGTGACGACCATGGTCTTGCCCGCGCCGGTCTCGCCGGTCACCGCGGTGAAGCCGGGCGACAGCTCGACCACGGCGTCCTCGATGACTCCCAGCGACCGGATCCGCATTTCCTCCAACACGGATACGACCATACGAGGTTTGCGGGCCGCCGCGCGACGGGCCTCACCCCTGAGGGCAATCTCAGTGCGGCGCGCCCCGCCAGCCGGCCACCGGCAGCGCGAACTTCGCGACCAGCCGGTCCGTGAAGGAGGCGTGGTGGAGCCGCGCCAGCCGCACCGGCACCGCGCCCCGCCGGACCTCCACCCGGGCCCCGGCCGGAAGGTCCACCGAGCGCCGCCCGTCGCACCACAGCACGCCGTGCGGAGTCTTCGGCTGCACCTCCACCGCCAGCACCGACTTCGGGGAGGTCACCAGCGGCTTCGCGAAAAGCGCGTGCGCGCTGATCGGCACCATCAGCAGCGCCTCCACCTCGGGCCAGACCACCGGCCCGCCGGCCGAGAAGGCGTACGCGGTCGACCCGGTCGGGGTCGCCATCACCACCCCGTCGCCGCCGAAGCGGGAGACCGGACGGCCGTCCACCTCCGTGACGACCTCCAGCAGCCGCTCGCGCGCCTGCTTCTCCACCGACGCCTCGTTCAGCGCCCAGTCGGTGTGGACGACCTGGCCGTCGTTGCGCACCAGGACGTCGATCGTCATGCGCTCCTCGACCTCGTAGTCGCGGGTGACCACGCGGTCGACGACCTTGTCCAGGTCGTCGCGCTCGGCCTCCGCGAGGAAGCCGACCCGGCCCAGGTTGACGCCGAGCATCGGCACCCCGGAGGCACGCGCGAACTCCGCGCCCCGCAGCAGCGTGCCGTCACCGCCCAGGACGATGATCAGCTCGCAGTCCGCGACCGTCTCCGGGCCGATCTCCTGCACCCGCTGCACCCCGCCGTCCCCGGGCAGCGTCAGGTCCTCGGCCTCCTCGGCCAGCACCCGTACGCCGATGTTGCAGCGCTTCAGCCCCTGGACCACCCGCTCGGCACTGCGGATGGCCGCCGGCCGCCCGGTGTGGGCGAGGAGGAAGACGGTGCGGCCGGACGTCCCGTGCACCTCGTGCGTCTCGTGCGTCTCGCTCAACGGGGCCCCTCCGCCACAGCACGGTCAACATCCGCCGGGTCCAGTTCGGGCGCCCCGGCGCGCAGCCACAGAAAGTACTCCACATTCCCCGACGGTCCCGGCAACGGGCTCGCGGTCACGCCCAGCACCCCCAGTCCCAGTGCGGCCGCCTGTCCGGCGACCTGTCGTACGGCATCGGCGCGCAGCTGAGGGCTGCGGACGACACCGCCGCTGCCCAGTCGCTCCTTGCCCACCTCGAACTGCGGCTTGACCATCAGAACCAGGTCCGCGTCGGGCGCGGCGCAGCGTACGAGGGCGGGCAGGACGAGCCCGAGCGGGATGAAGGACAGGTCGCCGACGACAAGGTCCACCGGCTGGTTGTCGATCTGCTCGAGCGTCAACTCGCGGACGTTGGTACGGTCCTTCACGGTGACGCGTTCATCACTCTGCAGCGACCACGCGAGCTGCCCGTAGCCGACGTCGACGGCGACGACGTGCGCCGCGCCGTTGCGGAGCAGCACGTCGGTGAAGCCGCCCGTGGACGCCCCGGCGTCCAGCGCGCGGCGCCCCTCCACGAGCAGCCCGTGGGGCACGAACGCCGCCAGCGCCCCGGCCAGCTTGTGGCCGCCGCGGGAGACGTAGTCCGGGTCCGAGGCGTCATCGGCGACGACGACCGCGGCGCTGGTCTCCACCTGCGTGGCGGCCTTCGTCGCGGTCGTCCCGCCCACGGTCACCCGGCCGGCGGTGATCAGCTGCCCGGCGTGCTCCCGCGAGCGGGCCAGGTTCCGGCGCACCAGCTCGGCGTCGAGTCGGCGTCGTGCCACGTGAGGTTCAGCTCCTGTTGTCGGCGTCGAGTCCTGTGAGCGTGTCGCGCAGCCCACGGTGTACATCCTCGTACACCTCGACGTGGTCCTCGGTGGGAAGCAGGTCGGCATCCCGCAGGCGGACAAGGACGGCGTCCACCTCGGTATTCCCCGTGGCGTCCAGCACGACCCCCAGCGGACGCGGCCCCGCGTCGGCGACCGCCTCCGCCGGGACCGCAGCCTCCGGTGCGGGCGCGGGTGCCACGCCCTCGAGCCCGGTCTCAGTCACGTCCCTTCACCTCCTGCGTGCGGCCCGCCGCCCTCTTCGCGGGGGTGGCCTTCTTCGCGGGGGTGGCCTTCTTCGCCGCGGCCGTGGTCTTCGCCGGGGCCGCCTTCTTGGCGGGGGTGGCCTTCTTGGCCGCCGTCGCCTTCTTGGCGGGGGCGGTGGCAGCGGTGCCGGACACCGCGGCGGTCTTCTTGGCGGGGGTGGCCTTCTTGGCCGCCGTCGCCTTCTTGGCGGGGGCGGTGGCAGCGGTGCCGGACACCGCGGCGGTCTTCTTGGCGGGGGTGGGCTTCTTGGCCGCCGTCGCCTTCTTCGCGGGCGCAGCCGCAGCCGCGCCTGGTACCGCCGCGGTCTTCTTGGCCGGGGCGGTCTTCTTGGCGGGGGCCGCCTTCTTCGCCGCGGGCGCCTTCGCCGGGGCCGCGTTCTTCCGCGCGACCGGCACGGCAGCCGTGCCCGCGGCCATGTCGGGCTCCGGAACCACAGGAGCCGCAGGCGTGGCGGGAGGCTGCGCCGGCGCGGCGTTCTTGCGCGCCACCGGGGTGGCGGCGGGAGCGCCCGTCCCCGTGGGCTTCTTCGCGGGCGCGGGCGCGGGCTCGGGCCTGGCGACCGGCGCATGCTCCGCCGGCGGCCGCGGCGGCACGTACAGACCGGGGTCCGGCTCCTCGTCCGTCATGTCGGCCCCGGCCGGCTCCCGGTCGTCGTCCTCCAGGTTCCGGATGCGGCGTTCCAGGGCCTCCAGGACGACGCCGACCTTGGTGACCTCGTCCGCGAGCCGTCCGACCCGGCTCATCGCCTTGTCGATCTCCTCGCGGATGAGACCCACGAGCAGGTCGCGGTTGGCCCGTCCGGACGCCATCAGCTCGTCCGCGAGCGTCTGCACCTCGGGCGGGATCCGCTCGCCGATGCTCCGCTGGACCGCGTCGACGTCTATCCCGGTCTGGTCGAGCAGTTCCTTGGCCGCCCCGACCGCCCGTCGCCGGGTGGCCTCGGTCAGGCCGCCCGCGATCTGCAGACAGGTCCGCAACGCGTCCCGCATACGCCCTCACTCCTCGCCTTCGCCAGTTCCCCAGACTTCGTCGGTCACGACGCTACCGCCTATGGCGCCGCGTCTCCCCGACGGTCCCCTGCGGTACCGTCGATCAACACCAGCACGAGCCACGTCCGAACGGGAGAAGCACAGCCCATGGCGACCATCGAGGAGTGCCGCAGCGCGCTCGAGCGGCTGTCCGAGAACCTCGCCGGGACCGAGGGCGACCTGCGCAGCGCGGCCGCTCTCGACCGCTCGCTGAGCTGCCGCATCACCGATCTCGACGTCACCTTCGTGGGACGTCTGGTGGACGGCCGCATCCAGGACGTGGTCACCGTGCAGGGCCCGCCGGCCGAGCGCGCCGAGATAAGGCTGACCATGGCCGGTGACGACCTCGTCGCGCTCGTCGACGGCAAGCTGCACTTCGCCAAGGCGTGGGGCAGCGGCAGGGTCAAGCTGGAGGCGGGCTTCCGCGACCTGCTGCGGCTGCGCAAGCTCCTCTAGAGCCCCAGCCGGTCCAGCGCCTTCTCCGCGTCCAGGTCGCAGGAGCCGTCCCCGGCCCGTGTCCAGGCCGCCGCGCACAGCGCCCGCAGCCCGTCCATGGGCTCGCCGTCGCCGTCCAGCAGCAGCGCCCCGTCGCCCGCCGAGGCGGTCCAGCCCCCGCAGCGGTACGCGCCCGCACCGGCGTCCGTGACCTCGGGCTGCGGGGTGAGCAGGCCGCGCAGGTCGGCGTCCACGTAGGTGGGCCGGTGCTGCGGCGGAGCGGCGAGCAGCAGTGCGGGAGTGGTGACCCCGGTGAGCACCAGCAGCGAGTCGACGCCGCCCGCGTGGGCGCCCTCGATGTCCGTGTCGAGCCGGTCGCCGACCACCAGCGGCCGTCGCGCGCCGGTCCTGATGACCGTCTCCCGGTGCATGGGCGGCAGCGGCTTGCCCGCGACCTGCGGTTCGCCACCGGTCGCGATCCGGACGACCTCGACGAGCGCGCCGTTCCCCGGTGCCGTGCCACGGGCGGTCGGGATGGTCAGGTCGGTGTTGGACGCGAACCACGGCGCACCGCGGTTGACCGCGTACGCCGCCTCCGCGAGCTGCTCCCAGCCGACCTTGGGCGAGTAGCCCTGCACGACCGCGGCGGGGTCGTCGTCGGCCGAGGCGACCGGCTGGAGCCCGCGTTCACGCAGCGCCTCCACCAGCCCCTCGCCGCCGATCGCCAGCACCCGTGCGCCCTCCGGGACCTGATCCGCGATCAGCCGGGCCACCGCCTGGGCGGAGGTGATGACCTCTGCGGCCTCGGCCGGCACGCCGAGCCGCGTCAGGTGCTCCGCGACGGTCCGCGGCGTGCGGGCCGCGTTGTTGGTGACGTACGCCAGCCGCATGCCGTGGGCCCGCGCCGAGCCGAGCGACTCCACGGCGTGCACGATCGCGTCACCACCCGCATAGACCACTCCGTCCAGGTCGAGCAGGGCGGTGTCGTACGCCTGGTCAAGGGGGCTTTCACTGCCGGCCGGGCCGGTCCTGTGGGTCATCGGGCGGTCGCTCCTCGTATGTCGTCGATCACTCGGCACACTTCGCGGACATGACCCGCGTAGCATGCCCGGATGAGCAATTCCGGACCCGCTGTACGGGGCTTGCGGCTGGCGCCGTTCCGCGCGCTCCGCTACGTCCCCGAGCGGGTCGGCAGCCTGGCCGCGGTCACCTCGCCACCGTACGACGTCGTCGTCCGGCCCGAGGAACAGCGGCACCTGGAGACAGCCGACCCGCACAATGTCGTGCGGCTCATCCTGCCCACCGCCGAGCCCCCGGACGGCCGGCACCGCAAGGCCGCATGGGCGCTGTTCCAATGGCAGGAGGAGGGCGTCCTGGCCCTCGACCCCAAGCCCGCCCTGTACGTGTACGAGCAGCGCGAGGGCGATCAGGTGCAGCGCGGCCTCATCGGTGCCCTGCGCCTGACCCCGCCCGAGGAACGGATCGTCCTGCCGCACGAGGACGTGATGCCCGGCCCGGTCGCCGACCGCGCGGCGCTCATGCGTGCCACGGCCGCCAACCTCGAACCGCTGCTGCTGGCGTACCGGGGCGATGACGGGGAGGCGGCCGAGGTCGTCGAACGCACCGTCGCGGAGCCGCCCTTGCTGGCCACGACGACCGAGGACGGCATCCACCACCGGCTGTGGGCGATCACCGACCCGGGGGCGATCGCCGCGGTCGACGCCGACCTGTCCCGGCACCAGGCCGTCATCGCCGACGGCCACCACCGCTGGGCCACGTACCTGCTGCTGCAGGCCGAGCACGAGGCCCCCAGTCCCTGGGACTACGGCCTGGTGCTGCTGGTGGACACCGCCCGCTACCCGCTGCGGGTCCGCGCCATCCACCGCGTCCTGCCGCAACTGCCCGTCGCGCGGGCCGTCGAGGCGGCCCGCCACGCCTTCCGCGTACAGGAGCTGCCCGGCCCCCTCCCGGAGGCCCTGGCCGCCCTGGAGGCCGCGGCGGCCGAGGGCAACGCCTTCCTGCTCACCGGCGACGGCCGCTTCCGCCTCCTGGACCGGCCGGACACCGAGGCCCTCGACCGGGCCATCCCCGGGGACCGGCCCGAGGAATGGCGGCAGCTGGACGCCACGGTGCTGCACAGCCTGCTCCTGGACCGGATCTGGGAAGTGCCGGACGCCCCCGAGCACATCCACTACATCCACGACACCCAGGCCGCGGTCGAGCGCGCCGAGCATTACGGCGGCACGGCCGTGCTCATCCACCCGGTGCGCGAGAGCGTCGTGCACGACCTCGCCAAGCAGGGCGTGACGATGCCCCGCAAGTCGACCTCCTTCGGCCCGAAGCCGGCGACCGGCCTGGTGCTGCGCAGCCTGGAACTCGACGGCACGCCCGCCTGAAGCCGCACAACGCGAAGTGCGGCATCCGCGTGACGCGGATGCCGCACTTCGCCTTGCTCCGGTTGCTCCGGCGATCAGTCCTCGGTGCCCTTGGCGGGCTCCTTGAACGGGTCGTCGAGGAACGCCGTCGGGTCGGCCTCGTCGGTCAGGTCGACGTCCGGCTCCCCGGCGTCACCGGCCTCGTGCTCCTCGTGGTCCTCGTGGTCCTCGTGGTCGGAGGCCTCGGCGTCCGCGGAGTCCTCGGAGGCGGCGTCGGTGTCGTCACGGTCGTCGTCCCGGTCCGCCGTGACGGGCGCGCCGGCCCCGGCGCCCTCGTCGGCACCCTCGTCCAGCGCGTCCACGAAGGCCACGCCGTCCAGCTGCGCCAGCCGGTCGGAGGCGTCCGTGCTGCCGCTCTGGTCGGCCTCCAGCGCCTTGGCGAACCACTCCCGGGCCTCGTCCTCACGGCCCGCCGCGAGCAGCGCGTCGGCGTACGCGTAGCGCAGTCGCGCCGTCCACGGGTGCACGGCGTTGGACGCCAGTTCCGGGCTCTGCAGAGTGACGACGGCGGCCTCGTTCTGGCCCATGTCGCGCCGCGCACCGGCGGCCACCAGGCGCATCTCCACCTGACCCGCGCGGTCCAGCTTGTGCACCTCCGGCGCGCCCGCCATCTCCAGCGCGCGCTCCGGGCGGCCCATGCCCCGCTCGCAGTCCGCCATGACCGGCCACAGGTCGACCGTGCCCGTCATCCGCCGGCAGGCCCGGAACTCGGCCAGCGCCTCGGCGTACCGCTCCGTGGCGTACGAGGCGAAGCCGGCCGCCTCACGGACGGCGGCGACACGGGACGCGAGTCGCAGCGCGACCCTGGAGTAGCCGTAGGCCAGGTCCGGGTCCTCGTCCAGCAACCGGGCCACCATGACGAGGTTGCGCGCCACGTCCTCGGCGAGCGTCTTCGGCAGGCTCATGAGCTCCTGACGCACGCTGGGGTCGATCTCCTGACCCGTCACGTCGTCCGGGATGGGCAGCCGCTTCACCGGCTCCCGCTCCTCTCGGCGCTCGTCACGGCCCCGGGTGTTCTCGAACCGCCCGCGCCCCTGCACGTACGGCCGCCGACCGCCGCCCTGGCCCCGCTCGTCATCACGACGCGGGCCGCGGGGACGCTCGTCCCGACGGTCGTCGCGACGGTAGCCGCCACGGTCGTCGTCCCGGCGCGGCCCACGGGGCCGGTCGTCCCGCCGGTCGTCACGCGGCCGGTCCTCACGGGGACGGTCATAGCGCGGCCGGTCGTCACGACGGAACCCACCACGGTCATCGCGCCGGTCGTCACGCGGCCGGTCCTCACGGGGACGGTCATAGCGCGGCCGGTCGTCACGACGGAACCCACCACGGTCATCGCGCCGGTCGTCACGCGGCCGGTCCACACGAGGCCTGTCCTCACGGGGACGGTCGTCACGACGGAAGCCGCCGCGGTCATCGCGCCGGTCGTCACGGGGACGATCCTCACGGGGACGGTCGTAGCGCGGCCGGTCGTCACGACGGAACCCACCACGGTCGTCACGCGGCCGGTCCACACGAGGCCTGTCCTCGCGAGGACGGTCATCACGGCGGAACCCACCGCGGTCATCGCGACGGAACCCACCACGGTCGTCACGCGGCCGGTCCACACGGGGCCTGTCCTCACGCGGACGGTCATAGCGCGGCCGGTCGTCACGGGGACGATCCTCACGGGGACGGTCGTACCGCGGGCGATCGTCGCGACGGGGCCCACCACGGTCATCGCGTCGGTCATCGCGCGGCCGGTCGTCGCGACGGGGCCCACCGCGGTCGTCACGCCGGTCATCACGACCCCGGTCCTCGGACCGCCCACGCGGCCGGTCGTCGCGGCGGTAACCGCCGCCGGCCCGGTCGCCTTCGCGCCGGGGGCCGCCGCTGCGGTATCCACCCCGGTCGCCGCCCTGGCGCGGAGCGCGCCGCTCAGGCCGATCAGGCCGTTCCTCGGGCGAGTTGGACATCGACGTGACTCCTGTCGTTTGTGCTGCCGTAGTGCCAGTCTCTCGTACCAGTTCGCGAACTGTGCACCACGCTAAAAAACAAAAGGACCCCCGGTCCCAGCGCTTTGGCCAGGACCGAGGGTCCACAAAGATTGTTCGGCGGCGTCCTACTCTCCCACAGGGTCCCCCCTGCAGTACCATCGGCGCTGAAAGGCTTAGCTTCCGGGTTCGAAATGTAACCGGGCGTTTCCCTAACGCTATGACCACCGAAACACCATCGGGTGTTAGGCGAACAAGCACACTTTTCAGTTAAGTGACTGGTTCAACCGGTGCGACCGTTCGCAACCCGGGAACCAAACAGTGGACGCGAGCATCTGAGGACAAGCCCTCGGCTTATTAGTACCGGTCAGCTCCACCCATTACTGGGCTTCCACATCCGGCCTATCAACCCAGTCGTCTACTGGGAGCCTTAACCCC
>NZ_JARAVK010000286.1:0-10617 GCF_033792765.1 Streptomyces sp. PA03-6a
CGACAGGCCACGGGCGATCAGCCGCAGCACCTCCAGTTCCCGCGCGGTCAGCACCGCCCGCCGAACTGGCGGTGCTGACCGCGCGGGAACTGGAGGTGCTGCGGCTGATCGCCCGTGGCCTGTCGAACCCGGAGATCGCCGACCTGCTCTTCATCAGCGAGGCGACGGTCAAGACCCACCTCAACCGCACGATGTCCAAGCTCGACCTCGGCAGCCGCGCCCAGGCGGTCGTCCTCGCCTACGAGACCGGACTCGTCACCCCGCGGGGAGCGTGAGGATTCTCCGGATTCCATGCATCGAGCGTATGTGCGTCGCTACCGTGGGTTGACCGACGGAGCCGGGGGGTGCGTGGTGGCACGCTGGGAGCCATTGCCCGAGACACTGGACGGTGGCGCGCGCCGTCTCGCCGTGCACCTGCGCCGGATGAAGGACCGCAGCGGACTGAGCGTCCCGGCGCTCGCCGCGCACACGGCGAGCAGCACCGGGGCCTGGGAGCAGTACCTCAACGGCGTGCGGATCCCGCCGCGTGACGCGGTCGAGGTGCTGGGCCAGCTCAGCGGCGCCGACTACGACCGGCTGATCGCCCTGTGGGAGCTGGCCGACCGCGGGGTCACCGACACCATGAAGGGCTTCCCGTACGCCGACCCGCTCGACCCGCTGGCCCCCGTCGAGGGGATGCCCCGGCACGCCCTGCGGCGACGGCGCAAGGCCCTGCTGGCGGCCGCGGGTGGGCTGGTGCTGGGCGGGGTGTTCGCGCTGCTTGTGGCGAGCGGGGTGGCCACCGACGGGACCGGGCGGGCCGATGCGCCGCTGGCGGCCCGCCCCACGGCCAGCGTGCCGGCCGGCCCCGCGCCCTCCGCCACGGGCTCCGCCGGGTCCGCCGTCACCTCCTGGCCCGGGTCGGTCCCCCCGGCGCAGGCGAGGGATGCGCGGGCCTCCCGTACCGCGGGCGCCATGTCCCCGGACGGCGGCACGCCCGCGGCGCAGGTGGCGGAGACCGGCGGGGTGTCCTCCGCCCCGGGCAAGGGCCCGCACACGGCGCCCGGCACGGGCGGGACGACGACGGCGGCACCCGGTGGCGGCGCCCCCACCACCCAGGCACCGCCGCCCGCGACGAGCGCCCCGGCGGCGGCGCCCTCCCCCTCCCCGAGCCGCAGCTCCGGCAAGGGGCTCTGCCTGGGCCTGATCATCCTGGGCATCTGCATCGGATGACGGGCGCAACCGGACGGGCCGCCCGAAGCATCTTCAACGGTAGCCTTCCGGGGCAGAACGGCAACAGCAAGAGGGGGAACGGGAGATGGCCCGCTGGCGGCCACTGGCCGATGACCTGGACCCGCGGGTACGGGAGTTCACCGAGCAACTGCGGCGCCAGGTCGACCGCGGCGGCCTGAGCGTCGCGGCGCTCGCCGAGGCGACCGGGTACAGCAGGAGTTCGTGGGAGCGGTACCTCAACGGCCGGCTGCTGCCACCCCGTTACGCCGTGGTCGCGCTCGCGGAGGCGACGGGGGCCGACCCGGCGCACTTCACCACGATGTGGGAGGTCACGGAGCGGGTCTGGAGCCGTGCCGAGGGCCGGCACGACGTGACGATGGAGGCGCTCCGGATCGCGGAGGCCCGCGCCGCGCTCGGGGAGTTCGGCCCGGCCCCGGGTCCGGCCCCGGCCCCTTCGGCTTCTGATTCCGTTCCCGCTTCAGGGGTAAGGCGCCGTCCGGCCGTGCTCTTCGTGGTGGGCGTCGTGGCCGTCGTGCTGGCGGTGGTCGGCGCCACCCTCCTGACCGGCGGCGGGGGAGGCGACGACCGGGCGCGGCCCGGACCGTCCCCTACCGCCCGGGCGGCCGGACTGCCCGCGGGAGTGAAGTGCACCGGCCAGGACTGCACCGGCAAGGACCCGGAGGGCATGGGGTGCGGCGGCGGCAACGCCCTTACGGCCGCAGCGGCCTGGGTGGGCGGCGCGTACGTCGAGATGCGCTACAGCCGGGTCTGCGCGGCCGCCTGGGCCCGCATCTCCGCCGGGGCCACCGGCGACACGGTCAGCGTCACGGAGGCCGGCGGGGCCCGCCGCTCCCAGCGCAGCCGCATCGGCCGGGACCCCGCGGCGTACACGCCGATGCTCGCCGTCCGCACCCCCGGCGCCGCCCGCGCCTGCGCCACCCTCACCACCGGCCCCCACGGCTGCGCCACACCCCCGCCGGGCTGACGACCGCCGCCGGCCCCGCTGCGCGGGGGCGGTGACCGGGGCCACACTGGGGGTGGCACCCGCCACGACGGCACGGGTATAGCCTGGCGTGGGTCTCTTGACGCCGAGAGATCCCCGTTCCGGGGCAAGGGACGCTGCCGGGGCGGCAAGGGATCCAGCAGGAGAAGGCCAGGAGAAGGCAATGACTCGCACTCCCGTCAACGTCACCGTAACCGGAGCGGCCGGCCAGATCGGCTACGCGCTGCTCTTCCGCATCGCCTCCGGCCACCTGCTCGGCCCCGATGTCCCGGTGAAGCTGCGGCTGCTGGAGATCACCCCGGCGCTCAAGGCCGCCGAGGGCACCGCGATGGAGCTGGACGACTGCGCGTTCCCGCTGCTCCAGGGCATCGACATCTCCGACGACCCGAACGTCGCCTTCGACGGCACCAACGTGGGCCTGCTCGTCGGCGCCCGCCCCCGCACCGCCGGCATGGAGCGCGGCGACCTGCTGGAGGCCAACGGCGGCATCTTCGGCCCGCAGGGCAAGGCCATCAACGACCACGCCGCGGACGACATCCGCGTCCTCGTCGTCGGCAACCCGGCGAACACCAACGCGCTCATCGCGCAGTCCTCGGCCCCGGACGTCCCGGCCGACCGTTTCACCGCGATGACCCGCCTGGACCACAACCGCGCCATCTCGCAGCTGTCGAAGAGGACCGGCGTGCCGGTGAGCGAGATCCGCCGCCTCACCATCTGGGGCAACCACTCCGCCACGCAGTACCCGGACATCTTCCACGCCGAGGTCGCCGGCAAGAACGCCGCCGAGACCGTCAACGACGAGAAGTGGCTGGCCGAGGAGTTCATCCCCACCGTCGCCAAGCGCGGTGCGGCGATCATCGCGGCCCGTGGCGCGTCCTCCGCCGCGTCGGCCGCCAACGCCGCGATCGACCACGTCTTCACCTGGACCAACGGCACCGCCGAGGGTGACTGGACCTCCGCCGGTGTCGTCTCCGACGGTTCCTACGGCGTGCCGGAGGGCCTCATCTCCTCCTTCCCGGTGACCGCGAAGGACGGCAAGTTCGAGATCGTCCAGGGCCTGGACATCAACGAGTTCTCCCGTGCGCGCATCGACGCCTCGGTCAAGGAGCTCGAGGAGGAGCGGGACGCGGTCCGCGGCCTCGGCCTCATCTGAGCCCGGGACGCCGAGTCCCACGACCGGCCCTCCGCCGCGCCCCGCACGGGTGTGGCGGAGGGCCGTTCCGTGTGCTCAGCCGGTGTGCGCGGCGAGGAGCGCGCACAGGACGTCCAGGCAGCCGGAGAAGGCGTGCTCGGGCGGTGCGCCGTAGCCGACGACGATCGCGTCGCCCTCCGTGCCGCCGAAGTCGGCGAGGCTCTGCAGGGCGAGGCCGTGCTCGCGCGCCCGTGCGACCAGCGCGTCGGCCGAGGTGCCGGGCGGCAGCCGCAGTACGGCGTGGAGGCCGGCGGCGATGCCCGACACCCGCACGGCGGGGGCGCGGGCGGCGAGTGCGGTGACGAGGCGGTCGCGGCGGCGGCGGTAGTGCAGCCGCATCCGGCGCACGTGGCGGTCGTAGCCGCCGGAGACGATGAGTTCGGCGAGGGTCAGCTGGTCGAGCACGGGGGACTGGTGGTCGGCGAGGACCTTCTCGGCGAGCACGGGTTCCACGAGGGCGGGCGGCAGGGCGAGCCAGGCCAGCCGCAGCCCGGGGGCGAGGCTCTTGCTGGCGGTTCCGGCGTAGACGACGTGCTCGGGCGCGAGCCCCTGCAGGGCGCCGACCGGCTGCCGGTCGTAGCGGAACTCCCCGTCGTAGTCGTCCTCGACGACCAGGCCGCCGGTGGCGCGGGCCCAGGCCACCGCGGCCGTGCGCCGCGCGGGGGAGAGCGGGGCGCCGTACGGGAACTGGTGCGCGGGCGTGAGCAGCGCGGCGTCGACGCCGGCGTCGAGGAGGGAGACCTGCGCCCCGTCGTCGTCGACGGGCAGCGGGACGGTGGTGAGCCCCGCCCTCCGCAGGATGCGCACGGTGTGCGGGTAGCCGAGCGCCTCGACGGCGATGCTGCCGGCCCCCCGGGTCCGCAGGGCACGGCCGATCAGCCCGGCAGCCTGGACGAAGCCCGTGCACACCACGACGAGCTCCGCGGTGGTGCGCACGCCGCGCACCCGGCCCAGGTACGCCGCGAGGGCCTCGCGCAGTTCGGGGCGGCCGCGGGGGTCGGTGTAGCCGAGGGCCTCGTTGGGCGCGGCCGCCAGGGCGCGGCGCGCGGCGGCGGACCACGCGGCGCGGGGGAACGAGCCGAGGTCGGGCGAGCCGGGTCGCAGGTCGTACGGGACCTGTTCCCGGGGCTGTGGCGGGCCGGGCGGTTCCGGGGTGCCGGCGGGGTCCGCGGTGCGCTCCGGTCGCGGTGCGGTGGTGCGGGCGTGGCCGCCGCGGCGCGGGGCGGCCGCGCGCCAGCCGTCGCCGACGCGTGTGCCGGAGCCCTGGCGGGCGGTCAGCCAGCCCTCGGCCACCAGCTGCCCGTAGGCGTCGGCGACGGTGTTGCGGGCGACGCCCAGGTCCTTGGCGAGCGTCCGGGAGGACGGCAGCCGGGTGCCGGGGGAGAGCCTGCCGTCGCGCACGGCCTCACGCAGCGCGTCCTCCAGCCCGGCGCGCGCACCGGTGCCGCCGGCGAGGTCCAGATGGAGGTCGACCCCTGAAATGGCCCACTCGTTCACGCTCCAAGTGGACCACGGGCCGAGGCCACCCCGTCACTACGTTGGGTCGCATGACGATGATCACGACTTCCGCCGGTGCCCCGTCCGACCTCGGCCCGGACGACCTGGTGCCCGCCCACGCGCCGCGCATGGTGCTCGGCAAGGCCGCCCCCGACTTCTACAAGGCGATGATCGCGCTGGACGCGGCGGCGGCCGGCGGCCTGGACCCCGTGATCAGGGAACTGGTCAGGGCCCGCGCCTCGCAGCTCAACGGCTGTGCGTACTGCGTGGACCAGCACCTGAACGACGCCCGCAAGCTCGGGCTGACCGAGCAGAAGCTCAACGGGCTCACCGTGTGGTGGGAGACCCCGTTCTTCACCGTGCGTGAGCGTGCCGCGCTGGCGCTGAGCGAGGCGGTGACCCGGCTCGGGGAGCGTGGCGTTCCGGACGAGGTCTACGACGAGGCCGCCCGGGTCTTCGACGAGGAGGAACTGGCCCGGCTGATCGCCATGTGCGTCACCATCAACGCCTGGAACCGCATCGGCGTGACGACGCGGATGTCCCCGGCGGTCCGCCCCGACGGCGTCTGACCGCCGGGGCACACCCCTCCGCCGGACCCGGACCCCGGTTACCGGGGCTCAGGCCGACAGCACGGCCCGCAGCTGGTCGAGACCCCAGTCCAGGTCCTCCTTGGAGATCACCAGCGGCGGCGCGAGCCGGATCGTGGAGCCGTGGGTGTCCTTGACCAGGACACCCCGCTCCAGGAGCCGTTCGGAGACCTGCCGGCCGGTGCCGTGCTCCGGGGCGATGTCCACGCCCGCCCACAGACCGCGGCCGCGGACCTTCGTGACGGCGCCGCTGCCGGTCAGCAGTGCCAGCTCGTGGTGCAGGTGGTCGCCGAGTTCGGTGGCCCGCTGCTGGTACTCGCCGGTGCGCAGCATCGCCAGGACCTCCAGGGCCACCGCGCAGGCCAGCGGGTTGCCGCCGAAGGTGGAGCCGTGCTCGCCGGGCCGGTAGACCCCGAGCACCTCCGCGGAGGACACGACCGCCGAGACGGGGACGACGCCACCGCCGAGCGCCTTGCCCAGCACGTACATGTCCGGGACGACGCCCTCGTGCTCCGACGCGAAGGTCCGGCCCGTCCGGCCCAGTCCCGACTGGATCTCGTCGGCGATGAAGAGGATCCCGCGCTCCTCGGTGAGCCGGCGCACGCCGGCCCAGTACCCGGCCGGCGGCACGAGGACCCCCGCCTCGCCCTGGATGGGCTCCATCAGCACGGCCACGGTGCGGTCGTCCAGTGCCGCCTCCAGCGCGGCCAGGTCGCCGTACGGGACGACCTCGAAGCCGGGGGTGTACGGGCCGAAGTCCGCGCGGGCCTCGGGGTCGGTGGAGAAGCTGATGATGGTGGTCGTCCGCCCGTGGAAGTTGTCCGCGGCGACGACGATCTTGGCCTGGCCGTCCGGCACGCCCTTGACCCGGTAGCCCCACTTGCGGGCCGTCTTCACCGCCGTCTCGACGGCCTCCGCGCCGGTGTTCATCGGCAGCACCATCTCCATGCCGCACAGCTCGGCCAGCTCCGTGCAGAAGCGCGCGAAGCGGTCGTGGTGGAAGGCCCGCGAGGTGAGCGTCACACGGTCGAGCTGGGCCTTGGCGGCCTCGATGAGACGGGCGTTGCGGTGCCCGAAGTTCAGCGCCGAGTAGCCGGCGAGCATGTCGAGGTAGCGACGGCCCTCGACGTCCGTCACCCAGGCGCCTTCGGCGGAGGCGACGACGACCGGGAGGGGGTGGTAGTTGTGGGCGCTGTGCGCCTCGGTGGCGGCGATGTGCTCGGCGGCGGTCGACACGTGAGTGCTCCGTTCGTGGTACGTCGGGAGTTGTGGCGCTGGGGCCCGGTGGGGCCCCTTTCTATCGTCGCTCGTCCCGGATGCGAAGAAACCTCGCGTCGGGCGGCTTCCCCACGGGCGTTGCTAGGCTGGCCACGGGTCGTGACTGGCGCGCTGGGATGGGATTGACCATCGGGGAGCGGCCCGTGAACTGTGTGCCGTGCGCCTGGGCCGTCCCGTATGCCGTGCCGTGCAGCAGGAGGTCTGACATGACGAGTGGTTCCACCGAATCCACCGCCTTCCGCAGTGCCCTTGAGGTGATCAGGGGTGTCGAGCCGCGCGTGGCCGATGCCATCGGCCAGGAGATCGAGGACCAGCGTGCCTCGCTCAAGCTCATCGCCAGTGAGAACTACGCCTCCCCGGCCGTGCTGCTGACCATGGGCAACTGGTTCAGCGACAAGTACGCCGAGGGCACGGTCGGGCGCCGCTTCTACGCCGGCTGCCGCAACGTCGACACCGTCGAGGCGCTCGCCGCCGAGCACGCGCGTGAGGTCTTCGGCGCCCAGCACGCCTACGCCCAGCCGCACTCCGGCATCGACGCCAACCTCGTCGCCTTCTGGGCCGTGCTCGCCGCCCGGGTCGAGGCGCCCGCGCTGGAGCGGGCCGGGGCCCGCCAGGTCAACGACCTGAGCGAGGAGGACTGGGCGCGGCTGCGCCACGAGCTCGGCGACCAGCGCATGCTCGGCATGTCCCTGGACGCGGGCGGCCACCTCACGCACGGCTTCCGGCCCAACATCTCGGGGAAGATGTTCGACCAGCGCAGCTATGGCACCGACCCCGCCACGGGCCTGCTGGACTACGAGGCCCTGCGCAAGACCGCCCGCGAGTTCCGGCCGCTGATCATCGTGGCGGGCTATTCGGCCTACCCGCGGCTGGTGAACTTCCGGATCATGCGGGAGATCGCCGACGAGGTGGGCGCCACGCTGATGGTCGACATGGCGCACTTCGCGGGCCTGGTCGCCGGCAAGGTCCTCACCGGTGACTTCGACCCCGTGCCGCACGCGCAGATCGTCACCACCACCACGCACAAGTCGCTGCGCGGCCCGCGCGGCGGCATGGTGCTGTGCGACTCCTCGCTCGCCGAGCAGGTCGACCGCGGTTGCCCCATGGTGCTCGGCGGCCCGCTGCCGCACGTGATGGCCGCCAAGGCGGTGGCCCTGGCGGAGGCCCGCCGCCCCGAATTCCACACCTACGCGCGGCGCATCGTGGACAACTCCCGGGCCCTGGCCGAGGGGCTGCTGCGGCGCGGTGCCACGCTGGTGACCGGCGGCACGGACAACCACCTCGTCCTGATCGACGTCGAGTCCTCCTACGGGATCACCGGCCGGCAGGCCGAGGCCGCACTGCTGGACTCGGGCATCGTCACCAACCGCAACTCCATCCCCCAGGACCCCAACGGGGCCTGGTACACCTCCGGCATCCGCATCGGCACCCCCGCGCTGACCACGCGCGGCCTCGGCACGGGTGAGATGGACGAGATCGCCGGGCTGATCGACCGGGTGCTCACGGCCACGACGGCGGGCGTCACCTCGGCCGGCAAGCCCTCCAAGGCGCAGCACGTGCTGGACGCGAAGGTCTCCGACGAGATCGCGCAGCGCGCGGCGGACCTGCTGGCCGGCTTCCCGCTCTACCCCGGGATCGACCTGAGCTGACCCGCCCGCGCGGGGTGCGTGCCGGCGTGGCCCGCACCCCCGTCGCGTCAGGCGTCGACGAGCTCCTGCCGGGGCCCCTCCCCGGGCGTGTGCCGGGATATCCGGCGCAGGACGAGGAAGGTGCCGGCGCCACCGACGAGCAGGCCGACGCCGAGCCCGGGCAGGGACAGCCACCAGCCGTCCGCTCCGCCGCCGTCCCCGGCCGCCGTGGCCTGCGGGGCGGTGGCGGGGTCATCCGGTGCGGCCGCCGCGGTCTCCTGGACGGACGTGGCGCCGTCCGGGCCGAGCGGGTAGTCCGGGGCGCTGATGCCGAGGCCCTTGTCGGACCCCATGAGGCCCAGCCGGCCGAGCAGGCGGTCGAGCTTCTCCGGCTGCGCCGCCTTGTGCCACACACCCTGCTCCGGCAGACCCGTGTCTGTCACCGTGCGGGTGTGGACCCAGGCACCGCCGGGACCGTCCGGGTACACGTAGTCCACCTTCCAGACCGACACGTCGTGGATCAGCCACGTCAGGGTGACCTGGCGGTGGTGGTCGTTCATCACGTCCGACAGCGAGTCCGGCGGACCCTCCTTCGGGCCGTTCCCGATGGACTGGTCCAGTTCCTGGTAGTCGGGTGAACTGGCGTAGATTCCCGCGGCCTTGCCACTGCCCGGAGCGACCAGCATCACACTGGTCGGCCCGCCCGCGGCCGCCGGGCCCGACCCGCCGATCACGGCGGCGAGCGCCGTGACGGTGACTCCGGCCCAGCTGACGATCCTTCTGATCCGCATCCGGTCCCCCTCTCGCTCGGTCCTGCCCCTGTTACACCGCCCGGGCCCGCCAGGTTCCCGTCCCCGGGAAAAAAGGGACGGGAACAGACGCGCGGAGAAGGGCCCTAACGCGGCCGGGCGGACTTCGCGACGGTGACCGCGCGTGCCAGGTCCGGGACGCCCTCCAGGCGCAGCGTCGTCTGCCCGCGCTGCCAGACCAGGGTGGGTCCGGCCGTCCGGGGAGGCTCGCGGCGGGCACGGCCGTCGGGGTCGACGAGCCGGACGTAGTGGGGCTCGGCGAACCACACCCCGTAGTCGTTCCCGCTGCCCAGATCGACCCATTCGACCGCGTCGCCGACCGTCTTGAGGAAGACCACGTCGATCGTGGCCCGGAACTGGTCGAGTCGTACCGTGCGCCCGTCCACCCGCCAGCTCATCGACAGCACCCGCCCCCCGTCGACCACCGACACCCCGTCCGGTTCGCCCAGCTCGGCCGGCACGTACGCCCCGTCCAGCGGCGCGTCACCCCGCACCGGCGGCGGGGCGCCCGTGCCCGGGCGGGCGGAGGGGTCCCGGTGCACGACGACGCCGCCGAAGCCGAACCAGTCCGCGACCGCGGCCCGCACCGGCGGGGTGAGTACGAGCACCACCAGCAGCCCGCACAGCGCCGCTGTCAGGGCACGCCAGCGCGCGGCGGCCCACGCGCGCGCCCGGGCGCCGCGGCCGGGGGCGGGGGCGCGGGCGGTCACGACGGGGGCCGGCACCGCCTCGGCCAGCAGCCGGGCCAGCACCTGCTCGGCGACGGAGTCGGGCGACGGCGCCGGGATCTCCAGCCGCCGGCCCACCTCGCGCAGCTCCTCCGGGAGACGGTCGGTCATGGGCGCCGCCCCCCGTCGTCGCACGGGCTGGACAGCACCGGCTCGCCGAGCCCCGCCCGCAGCCGGGCCAGGGCCCGGTGCAGCCGGGACTTCACCGTGCCACGCGGCCAGCCGAGCACCGTCGCCGTCTCCTCCTCGTCCAGGTCCAGCAGATAGCGGCAGGTGACCACCATCCGGTGCGGCTCGCTCAGCGCCCGCACGGCGGACAGCAGCTCCGCCCGGCGTTCCCGCGACACCGCCAGCGACTCCGGGTCGTCCTCCGCGAGGGGCAGGGCCTCCAGCGCGGCGTTGCGCTCCACCGCCGACCGCAGACGGCGCGCCGCCCGCCCGGCGTTCCTCGCCTCGTTGGCGACGATTCGCAGCAGCCACGGCCGGAAGGCGGCCCCCTCCTGGAAGGTCGCGAGCGCGCGGTACGCCTTGACGAACGAGACCTGCACCACGTCCTCCGCGTCGGCGCCCGCGCCGAGCAGCACGGCGGTGCGGTGCGCGACGTCCGCGTGCGGGCGCACCAGCTCCGCGTACGCCTCCCGCTCACCGGCGCGTACGCGCGCGATCACCGCCGCCTCCCCCTC
>NZ_JARAVK010000287.1:0-10599 GCF_033792765.1 Streptomyces sp. PA03-6a
GCCCCGGTCCTGGGCCGACGACGTGCAGGTGCCCGCCACCATCAGCAGGCCGGCGGCGGCCAGCGCCACCGCCGCCCGTGCTCCGGACCTCCGCGTCCCCCGTGCCTTTCCGGCCCCGCGCATCGCCCGCATCACGCACACCCCCGCTTTCCGGTGTCCTCCGTGCCCCTGCCGTCCGTCGGCCATCAGACTGCGCCAAGGGGGCTCGCCACGGCGAGGTTCCGTGCCACGATTCGAGCACGTTCGAAGGAACCAGGGTGAGGGGCAGCAGGGACAGCGATGATCGAACTCACCGTGGACGCCGCCGGGTTGGCCCGGTCCCACTTCGCGGTCTCGCCGCTGCACGAGGTCTCGGCGACGCTGCTGCCGTGGGGCCTGCACCCCGGACCGGAAGCCGATCCGTGGGTGAGCCGCGCCCGTCGTGTGCTGCGCCGTGCGCGGCTGCCGTTGCTGTCGGAGCTGGCGCTCGACGGGGGCGGCTACGTACCGGACTTCCTCAGCCCGCATCCGTCCGGCCCGTCGCCCACCGTCGAGGAGGAGCTGGACCGGGTGCGGGCCACACCGCCCGACCGTGTGCTCGGCGAACTGAAGGCGTTGCGCGAAGGCCGCCCCTGCAACGGGCTGGCCGGATCGGAGCTGCCGCCCGGGGTGCGGCGCGCGATGGCACGGGGCGGCGGGCACGTCGCCCGGCAGGTGGCGGAGGAGCTGCGGCGGTACTGGGATCTCGCCTTCGCCCCGCACTGGCCCGACGCGAGGGCCGCGCTCGACGCGGAGGTCGACCGGTGCGCGGGAGTGCTGGCCCGGCAGGGCGCCGCGGGGCTGTTCAACTCGCTGCACCCCGGGATCCGGTGGGCCGGCGGCACGCTGCACGTCGAGAGCCGTTTCTCGGTGGGGCTCGCCGTTCCGCTGGTGGTCGTGGTGCCGTCGCTGGTGTCGGGGGCGCCGGGGGTGGTCGTGGATCCGGTGCGCGGCGGGCGGCGGCCGCCGATGGTGGCCTATCCCGTACGGGACCGGCCCGCCGCGCCGGCGGCCCCTTCCACCGAACTGGCCAGGCTCCTCGGCCCCACCCGCGCGGGGCTGCTCGGGGCGCTGGCGCGGCCGGCGTCCACCACGCAGCTCGCGGCGCGTCACTTCCTGAGCGCCGCCACGGTCTCGTACCACCTGGGGGTGCTGCACCAGGCCGGTCTCGTGACCCGTTCCCGGTCGGGGCGGACGGTGCTGTACCGGCGTACGCCCGCCGGGTCGCGGCTGACGGGGCGGGGCTGACCCCCTGCGGCCCGCCCCACCCGGGCCACCGGTCAGGCCGTGACGGTCTCGCCGGGCAGCGCCAGGTCGAGGTCGACCAGGCGCTCGTCGCCCGCGTGCGTGGCCGCCGAGGCGAGGGGGCCGTGCCCCGCCGCGCGCGCGGCGAGCACGTACGGGCCACCGGCCGGGACCGCGAGCGCGTAGCTGCCGTCCTCCGCGGAGAGCGTCGCACCGGCCTGCCGCCCGCGGCGGTCGATCAGGGTGACCTTGGCACGGGCGACCGGAGCGCCCCCGGCGCCCACGACCCGGCCCCGGAAACCACGCAGGACCTCCTCCGCACGCGCCAGGCCGGCCTCCTCCTCGCTGCTGGCGCGCAGCTGCAGGCCGGTCCGCCGTCCGGGCAGGCCGAGGGCGAGCAGCAGGCCGAGGAGGACGGCGCCCGTGGCGATGAGGAACGAGACGCGGAAGCCGTGCATGGTCGGGATGGCGACGCCGTTGACGTGCTGGGCGGTGTTGGCCAGCACCATGCCGATCACGGCGCTGGACACCGAGGTGCCGACGGACCGCATCAGGGTGTTCAGGCCGTTGGCCGCGCCGGTCTCGGAGGCCGGCACCGCGCCGACGATGAGCGCGGGCAGCGAGGAGTAGGCCAGGCCGATGCCCGCGCCCAGGATCACCGAGGTGAGGACGGTCTGCCAGACGGCGTCCATCAGGCCGAGGCCGCCGCCGTAGCCGGCGCCGATCACCAGCAGGCCCATGATCAGCGTGGTCTTCGGGCCGAAGCGGGCGGACAGGCGGGCGTAGACGGGGGCGGTGAACATCATCGTCAGGCCGAGCGGGGCCACGGCCAGACCCGCGACGACCATGGACTGGCCCAGGCCGTAACCGGTGGCGGCGGGGAGCTGGAGGAGCTGGGGCAGGACGAGCGAGACGACGTAGAAGCTGACCCCGACCATGATCGAGGCGAGGTTGGTGAGCAGCACCTCGCGGCGGGCGGTGGTGCGCAGGTCGACCAGCGGGGCCTTCACCCGCAGTTCCATCACGCCCCACAGCAGCAGGACGACGGCTGCGGCGGCGAACAGCCCGAGGGTGGTGCCGGACGACCAGCCCCAGTCGCTGCCCTTGGTGATCGGCAGCAGGAACAGGACCAGGCCGGTGGACAGGCCGAGCGCGCCGGGCAGGTCGAAGGTGCCCTTCGCGCGCGCCGGGGACTCCGGCACGACGGCCAGGGCGAGGACGATGGCGAGGACGCCGAGAGCGGCCGCGGCGTAGAAGAGCGCGTGCCAGTTCGTGTGCTGGGCGATCAGGGCCGCGCCGGGCAGCGCGAGGCCGCCGCCGACGCCGATGGAGGAGCTCATGAGGGCCATCGCCGAGCCGAGCCGCTCCCGCGGCAGCATGTCGCGCATCAGCCCGATGCCGAGCGGGATGGCGCCCATGGCGAAACCCTGGAGCGTACGGCCCACGATCATGGTGAGCAGCTGGCTGGTGACGGCGCTGATCACGGCGCCGACCACCATGACCGAGAGGCTGGCGATCAGCATGCGGCGCTTGCCGTAGAGGTCGCCGAGGCGGCCCATGATCGGGGTGGCCACCGCGCCGGAGAGCAGGGTGGAGGTCAGCACCCAGGTCGCGTTGCTCGGCGCCGTGTGCAGCAGCTGCGGCAGGTCCTTGATGACCGGCACGAGCAGGGTCTGCATGACCGCGACAACGATGCCCGCGAAGGCGAGTACCGGGACGACCGCCCCGCTGGCTCTCCGGGCGGGCAGGTCGGTCGTCGTGAGCGTCATGGGGTGAGGCCTCCGGGCAGAGGTGAGGACCGTGGTGGTGGTCGTGCGGATCGCGTACGAGGATGCAACCCCGTATGCCGAGGCAACTATTCCGTCACCCGGAAACCATAAAACATGCATTTTACCGGCTTATTTGGCTTTGGTCCCGGCACACACGGATCCCTTGCGGCACGGCAGCCCCATCCGTGACCGCTCTGTGATCTTCCCGCGCACAACGGTGCGGATGGCCGGACGGTCTCAAAGACGTGCGCCCAGGGCGGCGCACGCCGCAGACTCCGACATCCGTGACATCCGACAAGGAAACGTTGATGAGACGTCCCGTCCGCAGATCCGTCTTCCGGGCAGCGATCGGACTCGTGGCGGCCGCCGCTCTGGCCGCCGGTTTCGGCCCCGCCTCCTCCGCCTTCGCCGAGGACGGCGCCCCGCTGCCGGTCACGATCACCGGCAAGAGCCACGTGGACCTGTCGCTCCAGAGCGACGGCGAGGACTCGGACGAGCCCCAGGTCACCCTGCGGCTCGCCGCGCCCGGCAGCGACGAGCCCGGCGACGACGGGGTGATCCCGGTCGTCCACCAGGGCCCGTACACGATCAAGATCGATGCCAGTGGCCTCGACGGCGTCGCCGCCGTGAAACTGCCCTGCGGCGCGAAGGGCCTGACCGCCGTCTGCGAAGGCAGCGAGATCAACGCCGGCGAGACCTACAACGAGATCGGCGACATCCGCCTGAAGGTCGACGCCGACAGCGCGGCCGGGGACTTCGGCACCATCGAGGTGACCGGCGAGGGCGAGGGCGTCGACTTCGCGCCCCTCACCATCGACGTGCTGGTCGGCGGTCCTGAACTGCGGGGCCGCACCCTGTCCGAGCCCAAGGGCCTCGCCGCCGGCGACACGTACGAGGCGCCGGTGGGCTTCCGCAACGTCGGCGGCATGGCGGCCGACGGCACCGTGCTGCACTTCCACGGCTCGCGCGGGCTGAGCTTCCCCGACAGCTACGGCAACTGCGCCTACAAGCAGACCACCGAGGGGTCGCTGCTCTACCAGGGCACCGACGCGATCTGCACCTTCTCCGGCACCTACAAGGCCGGCACGGCCTACACCCTGTCCGAACCGCTGAAGGTCAAGACGGCCGCGTTCGCCCTCAGGGACGGCTTCAGCTACGGCTTCTCCGCGGTCGGCGCGAAGAAGGCCGAGGCGCTGCTGGAGAACGACGGCTACACGCCGGGTACCGGCGCGCCGCTGACCCTCGAGGAGATCCCCGGCGCCCCCGCGGGTGACTACACGCGCTACACCGATCTCGACCTGCCCAGCGGCAACACGTACGACCTGGTGCTCACCGGTGCTTCCGCCCGGGGAGACGCCGGCGACACGGTGAAGGCGGAGATCGGCTTCCGCAACGACGGTCCGGCCTGGATCAGCGCTCTGCGCAGCGGCGGGGAGCCGATCATCTTCTCCGTCGCCGTGCCCGAGGGCGCGAAGGTGACCAAGAGCCCCAAGGGCTGCAACTTCACCACCATCGACGAGGGCGTCAAGGGCTACCTGTGCTGGGTCGACACCCCGCTGCTGGAGGACGCGAAGCTGAGCTTCCCGTTCGAGCTGCGCATCGACAAGGTCGTGAAGAACGCCAAGGGCAAGATCGCCCTGCCGACGTGGAACAACCCGGCCGAGCCCGAGCAGTCCAACAACACCGCCTGGATCGTCCTCAACGGCACCGGCGACGGCGACGACTCGCAGGGCTCCTCCGGCGGCCCGTCGGCCACCCCGGAGCCCACCGCCTCCGGCGACGACGAGTCGGGCTCCGCCGGCACGTCCGGCAACGGCGGCTCCTCGTCCTCCGGCGGTGACTCCGGCGGCGGCCTCGCCTTCACCGGCGCCGGCGGCGCGCTGCTCCTCGGCGGCTCCGCGCTCCTGGCCCTCGGGCTGGGCGCCGTGATCATCGTCGTCGTCCGGCGCAGGAGCGCCGCCTGACGCCGCACCGCCACCACGCGACGGCCGCCGCGCCCTTCGGGGCGCGGCGGCCGTCGTCGTACGCGGAGGTCTACCGCCCGCCGAGCTCCACGGGCCCGCCGGTGAAGGCGTCGAGCAGGATCCGCCCGCCGAGCGGCCGTTCCAGGCGGACCGTCACCGGATCGACGAGCAGTTGCGCGGTGCACGGGCCGTCGTCCGCGCCGCGGACCATGCCGCGGAGCACCACGCTGTCGCGGGTCTCCAGCACGTCGACGGCCGGACCGTCGTCACAGGCGCCGTGCTCCGCCTGGACGGTGACGCTCCGGCCGTCCTCGGCGACCTTCAGCAGCCCGTGCAGCGGCATCCCCGGATCGGTGGCCTGGGAGAGGGCGGCGATCGGCGCGCCCGGCAGCCGCGCGGGGCTGATCGCGGCACGCACCAGCGGGGTGTCGTAGCCGTCGAGCGTGAAGTGCCAGGCGGGGACGCGGGCCTCGCCGCGGCTGGTGAGCAGGGTCATCTCGCCGAAGGTGGCCTTGGTGACGGTCAGCGGGTCCGCGCGGCCCTCCGGCCCCTCGTCCAGCCCGTCGTAGGCCTCCCGTGCCGTCATCGGCGTGACGGGCGTCGACGTCCCGTCCGCCCAGCGGATGCGGCCCTTCTGCTCGGTGCGGGGCAGCACCCCACGGTGCTCGAAGTTCCGGGTCAGGTAGGCCTGCTTGTCGGCGTCCGTGCGGAAGGCGTTGTCCGGGAGCCGGACCACGTCCTCCAGCGGGTAGAAGCCCTCCCGCCACGATCGTGCGGCCTCCGAGCCCTCCCAGGCCTCGGCGACCTCCCGCATGCGCGCGGTGGCCGCACCGTCGTCGTCCCTCGCGGACACCGTCCGCGCCCCGCATCCGGCGGATCCCAAGAGCAGACAGACGGCACCCACCAGCACGAGCGGTCTCATGACGCCTCCCCAAGGCAGTGGGCCCCCCTCGGACCCTGCCGATGTGACGTACCGCCCCGGCAGCGGGTTCCGCCCGCGTCACCCGCCGGCCGCGGCGGCCGGCGCGGGCGGGTTCCTCCGGTTGCCCACCCAGGTGAACAACCCCGCGCCCGGGGGCAGTCCCAGGAGGATGCCGGCCTGAAGGGCGAGGTCGGCGGCGGGCGGGGACACCAGCAGCGCGACGGTGAAGCCGAGCGCTCCCGTCGCCGCCACGACCAGTGCACCGACCGCGGCGGCCACGCCCCAGCGGCGAGGACGCTCCCGCGCGGCGTCGGCGACGGCACCACCACCGATCAGGGCGGTCACCACCGGCGCCGTGCTCGCACCGGGCAGCAGGCCGAACGGCCAGAGCAGCAGGGCGATGACGCCCAGCGGCACCAGCGCCATCACCATCAGCCACGCGGTGAGTGCGGCCACATCACGGGGCCGGCGCCGGCCGGGGCCGGACGCGTCGGGCCGCTCGGTCGCCACGGCGCGAGCCTATCCGGGCTCCCGCCCCGTAGGGCAGGCCCGAGGCACACGGAACGACGCCGCGAAATGCCGGGCCGGCTTCGCGGGAGGCGCCGGGCCGGCCGGGTAGCGTCGCCCTCACCAGCGGCCCGAGCGGCCGTCCCTCCTGCGACCTGGAGCACCGGTATGCCCGCGTACGGATTCTTCGTGGAGTTCGAGGCCCGGCCGGGCCGGGAGGACGAGGTCGTCCGCTTCCTCGTCGACGCCAAGACGCTGGTCGACGCCGAGCCGGGGACGTTGGCGTGGTTCGCCTTCCGCCCGGGGCCCTCCTCCTTCCGCATCTTCGACGCCTTCGAGACGGAGGAGGACCGCGAGACGCACCTGCGGGGCAAGGTGCGGCAGCGCATCGAGGCGCTCGGTGACGAACTGTTCGCCGTGCCGCCCGTCATCACCCCGGTCGACGTCCTCGCGGCGAAGCTGCCCGGCTGACGGGGCGCAGGGTACGGCAGCCACCGGGCTCAAGGGGCACCACCCCCCGCCGCGGACGGCGCCACCGGTCGGCGCAGACTGTGAACGGAATGTTCACGCCGTACGACACCGCCGGTCAGGGGAACTCCACCACCGCAGGCGTCTACTGAGTGCGCGAACCCCTGCTCAGCCCTGGAAGAAGAGATAAAGATGTCCATGTACCAGCGCATCATGGTTGCCGTCGACTCGAGCCCCTCCCGCCAGTCCGCCCTGCGCACGGCCGGGGACATGGCCCGGCTGACCGGCGCCGCGGTGCACGTCGTGCACGTGCTCGCCTCGACGGTCGCGTTCGACACCGTCATGACCCTGGAAGAGGACTCCGACGCCGGCGCCGTCGTCGACGAGGCCGTCGCCACGCTCCACGCCATGGGTGTGGCGGAGGCCGACGGTGAGCTCGTCCGCGACGTGACCACGCAGGAGATCGCCGGCGCGATCTCCACCGCGGCGGAGCAGTTCAAGGCGGACCTCCTGGTCGTCAGCCCCCACCACCGCGGCTCGGTCGCGGCCTTCTTCAACCCCCGTGTCAGCGACGCCATCGCCCACACCAGCCGCATCGCGGTGCTGCTCGTCCCTGAGGAGCGCGCCGAGGGCGACGACTCCGCCGTCTGACCGCGCCGGGTCGGGTCGGCCCGTCCGGCTCCGGCGAGCCGGGCGGGCCGCGCCGGTACGCCCCGGTCACGGCGTGGGCACGTGCTCCGGGAGCATCCCGGCGTGCTTGACGACGTGCCAGAACTCCCCCGGTCAGTGGCGCCCCGGTCGTCGTGGGCCGCGGATGAGCTGCTGCGCGGCGAGGTGGCCCGAGCCGCCGCCGAGGCCGGGGCCGGGGTGGGTGGAGGCGCCGATGTGCCACAGCCCGGGGACGGGTGTGGCGTGCCGGGGCGCGCCGGGCAGCGGTCGCCACAGGAGGCTCTGGTCGAGTTCGGCCGAGCCCCCGTAGGGGTCGCCGGCCACCGCGTTGGGGTTGTGCCCGCACAGGTCGGCCGGGGTGACGGCGTCCCAGGCGAGCACCTTGCCGGGCAGGTCGGGGGCGTGGCGGGCCACCCGGGCCAGGACCCGGTCGACGTAGCCCTCGGTCAGTGCCTCCGTCCAGCCGCCGCCGACGTCGAGTTCGCCGGCCGCGTCGCCGACGGGCGCGAAGGGCAGTTCCTGGAGCTGGATCCACAGTGACGCGGCGCCTTCCGGCACGCGGGACGGGTCGAGGACGTACTGCTGGCCGACGACCACCGTGGGCCGGCGCGGCAGCAGGCCCGCCTCGGCCTCCGCGCAGGCGATCCCGGTGCTCGCCGATCCGTCGCTCAGGTGGAACAGCGGGATGCCGGCCAGCCGGTCGTCGTTCCAGCCGGGCGGGGCGGAGAGGGCGACGTGGAGCTGCATCGCGGCGCGGCCGTAGCGGTAGCGCCGGGCCTGGTCGCGGACCACGGTGGGCACCGGGGCGTCCTGCGGCAGCAGTTCCCCGTACAGCGCGGTCGGGGTCACCGAGGCGAGGACGGCACGGCGGGCGTAAATGTGCTCACCGCCGCCGGCGACCCCGGTGACCCTGCCGTCGGTGAGGAGCAGCCGCTCCACCGGGTACCCGGTGCGGACGTCCACGTGGAGTTCCCCGAGCAGCGTCTCGAAGGCGCGGACGAAGTTGCCGGCGCCGCCCGCCACGACGGGCACTCCGTAGCCGTGGAGCGAGGCCGCGAGCACGGGCAGCAGCAGGCCGCCCCCGGCGTGGTCCGGGGACAGCCCCGCGTGCAGCAGCCAGGGCACCCACAGCAGGTCCGCCTCGTCGCCCCGGAACGCGCCGCGGCAGTAGGAGCGTCCGCTGGTGACGGCGGACCGGAGCCAGGCCTCGGTACCGGTGAACCGTTCGCGGCGCACCAGCTTCGCGATGTGCCGCAGCGTCCTTGGGGAGCGGGGCTCGCCGCTCAGCATGCCGCCGATGGCGTCGGCGTTGTCGAGGAAGCGCCCCAGCATGGCCAGGTAGGCGGCCCTGTCCTCGGCCTCGCCGAACGCCTCCGCCGTGATGGCCGCGTCGCGGTGCACGAGGAGCACGCGGCCGTCGTCGGTGACGGTGCCGGTGACGAAGCCGTCGCCGTTGCGGTACTCCAGGCCGTGTCGGTGCAGGTCCTCGCCGAGGACGGCGTAGGCCCCTCCGGACACGAACAGCGGGTACCAGGAGGAGTAGGTGTCGTGCAGGTAGCCGGGCAGGGTGCGTTCCTCGGTGGCGATGAAGCCGCCGAGCCGGTCGCCCTGTTCCAGCAGGGCCACCGACCAGCCGTCCTTGGCCAGTTCGGTGGCGGCGACCAGGCCGTTCACACCGGAACCGACGACGACGGCGTCGACCGTGCGTGCCATCAGTGCTCCTCGGGTGCGTCACTCCGGGAGGCCGCACCACGGGAACCGGCCGGGGCGACGTCCCCGTGCGTCCATGGTCCAGCGTGCGCGCGGGGCGCGGCACCCGCACGTCGGGCGAGCCACGCCCGGCCGCCACCGGTCCGGTCCCGACGCGGGTGGCCGCCCCAGGGGCGCCGCTTCGTGGGGCGCGACCAGGTGCTTCGGCCGACGTGTCGCACCGACGCACCCAGGCCGTCCACGCCCTTGCTGTCGACGGCCGGCGTGCCCGATGCTCATATCCCCAGAACCACATCGGTCGCCCCCGGCAGCCGTGGCCCGGTCCCGCGAACCGCCCCCCTCCGGCGGCGGGCATCGGCGCGACCCGCCACGGCGTGCGGGGGTGGACCGGTCGTCAAAGGGGGGGTTCGATGCGGACTGAGCGGGTGATCCCGGTGTTCCAGCCGTTGGCGCCCGGTGATCCGGCCACCGTCGCGGGGTACCGGATCGCCGCCCGCCTCGGTGAGGGGGGCATGGGGACGGTGTACCTGTCGTACACACCCGGCGGGCGCCCCGTCGCCATCAAGGTGATCCGGCCGGACCTGGCCGGGGACCCCGAGTTCCGCCGCAGGTTCCGACTGGAGGTTCACGCCGCCCAGCAGGTGCAGGGCCTCTACACCGCCCCGGTCATCGACAGCGACACCGATGGGGACCGCCCCTGGCTCGCCACGGCGTATGTGGCCGGGCCCTCCCTCCAGGCGGCCGTCGGCCGGCACGGGCCGTTCCCGGTGCCCGCCGTGGCGCTGACCGTCGCCGGGATCGCCGAGGCGCTGCAGGCGATCCACAGCGTCGGCATCGTGCACCGCGACCTCAAACCGTCCAACGTGCTGCTGGCCGCCGACGGACCGCGGGTCATCGACTTCGGGATCGCCCGGGCCGCCGACGCGACCTCGCTCACCCGCAGCGGCGTCATCGTCGGCACCCCCGCCTTCATGACCCCCGAGCAGGCCTCCGGCGCCCCGTGCCTGCCCCCCACCGACGTCTTCGCCCTCGGCCAGGTCGCCGTCTACGCCGCCACCGGCCGGCCCGCCTTCGGCGAGGGCACCCCGCACGCCGCCCTCTACCGCATCGTCCACGCGGAGCCCGACCTGTCCGGCGTACCCGATGAGCTCGCCGAACTGGCCCGGCTGTGCCTGAAGAAGGATCCGGCCGCCCGCCCCACCCCCGCCGAGGTCATCGACATCTGCCGTCGGATCTCACCGCGGACGGAATTGCGCCGCCCCGAGGGCTGGCTCCCGCCGGCCCTCGGGGCGGCGCAATTCCGTCCGCGGTGAGATCCGACGGCGGA
>NZ_JARAVK010000288.1:0-10470 GCF_033792765.1 Streptomyces sp. PA03-6a
CCTGCAGTCCGCCCGGCCCGGCGACCCGGTCGAGGACTTCCTGCGGGGGCTGCTGACCGGGGAGGACGTCCAGGCACCGGGCGGACTGCAGGTCATCGGCACAGCCGGCGACCTGGTGGTGGTACGCCCGGGTTGCTGCAGCGGCCTGGAGGACTGGCGCGAATGGCTCGGCGTCCTCGACGGCACCGGCGACGCGTGGCTCGGCCACGACCCCTCACCGCTCGCCGAACGGCACGGCGACGTCGTCCTGTTGACCGTCGACGCGAGGCGGGACGACAGCCCGGCGTTCGAGGTCGACGTCGACGTGCTGCGGCGCGGGATAGCGGACGCCGAGCGGGACCTTGCGGACTTCCTCCGTGCCGCCGCCGACTGGGCGGCCGTGCGCCTGCCCGGGCAGGCCTGCGCGGTCGTCGCCGCCCTCGCCCGTGGCGTCGGCATGCCGCCGCCACGGGCGTAGGCGCAGCCCCCGCGACCGCGTGAGCCCGACGCCGACGAGGACGACCAGCATGCCGGCCACCACCCGGGCGCCCACCGACTCGTCGAGGACGAGCGCGCCGAGCCCCACCGACACGACGGGCAGGAGGTAGCCGACGGTTGCCGCGTCCGTCGCGCCCTCGTCGGCGATGATGCACACCGTCAGGTAGAAGGTGACACCCGTGCACAGGACGCCGAGGACGAGCACCGCGACGGACGAGCGCACGGTCACCGCGATCCCGGTGGTGCCGGTGACGAGCAGGGCCGGCACGCTCAGCGCGGTCGCGGCGGTCAACTGGGCCGCGGCGAGCGGGAGTGCGCCCGCGCCCGTGGGGATGAGCCTGCGCCCCATGTAGGCGAAGGCGAGCGCGTAGCTCGCGGCCGCACCCAGCAGGGCGAGGGCGCCCCAGCTCGCGAGGCCCGACCGGTGCCAGGGCGCGAAGATCAGGAGGACACCCGCGAATCCAGCGAGGAGGCCGCCGAGCCGGGGTCCGCGGACGGCGCGTCGCCCCGTGCCCAGGGCGAGACCGATGAGCAGGGACCACAACGGCGTCGTGGCGTTGAGGACGCCCGCCACCCCGGAGTCGACGCTCTGCTCGCCGACACTGAAGAGGAGGAACGGCAGGGCGTTGCAGAGCAGGGCCGCCACCGTGAGACGGCTCCAGAGGAGCCTCCCCCGCGGCAGGCGCAGGCCCGCGCGGCGGCAGAGCACGAGCAGCAGGGCCGCGCCGCAGGCGCAGCGCAGGAAGGTGACCCAGGCGGGCGGCAGTCCCTCCAGCGCGATCTTGATCCACAGGAAGGTCGACCCCCACAACAGGGCCAGCACCGCCATCCGCAGCAGCGCCCTCGCGCCGCCTCCGCCACCGGACACGCCGGCCTCCCGTCGTCTCGCGTCACCGTCCCCCACGACGCTCCCCCACCCGTCCTGGTGGCACAAGCGAAGGTTCACGCACCTACCGTTAAGCTGAGCTACATGCTCGACGTGCGCCGCATGCAGGTCCTCCGGGCGGTGGTGACCAGCGGATCGGTCACCGCGGCCGCCACCCACCTCGGTTACACACCCTCGGCCGTCAGCCAGCAGATCGCCGTCCTGGAGAGGCAGGCCGGGATCCCGCTGCTCGAACGCGTGGGGCGCGGGGTGCAGCCGACGCCCGCCGGGCTGCTGCTCACCGAGTACGCCGCCCGCATCGGCAGGGAGGTGGCCGAGGCCGAGACGGCGCTGGCCGATCTGCGCGAGGGCCGCACCGGCACTCTGACGGTGCGTTACTTCCCGACGGCGGGTGCCGACCTGGTGGCCCCCGCCCTCGCACGGTTGCGCCGCGAGCACCCGGGGGTGCGGATCGACCTCGGCCTGGTCGACCCCGGCGATCCGCTGCCGGAGGTGGAGAAGGGCCGCGCGGACCTGGCGATCGTGGTGCGGCCGCGCGGGCAGGGCCGTGAGGGCCTGCGCCTGGTGCACCTGCGGGACGACCCCTACCGTGCGGTCCTCCCCAAGGGCCACCGCCTCGCCGCGAAGCGGGTGCTCGACCTCACCGACCTCGCGGGGGAGCCGTGGGTGGGCAGCGAGTCCCCGGACGGCTCGTGCCTGGAGCTGATCCTCCAGGCGTGCGCCGCGGCCGGCTTCAGCCCCGCCGTCGTGGTGCAGAGCGAGGACTACGCCACCGCGCAGGGGTTCGTGGCCGCCGGGCTGGGGGTGAGCCTGCTGCCGCTGGCCGCCCTGGCACATCACCACCCCGGGGTCGTCGTACGGAAGGTGCGCGGCCCGGAGCCCGTCCGGGCGGTCCACGCCGCGGTCCGGGAGACGTCGCTGCGGCAGCCGGCACTGCGGGGGCTGCTCGACGCGCTGCGCGACGTCGCCCGGGGCACGGCGGGCACGGCTTGACCCGCGCGCCCTTGACCTGCCGTCAGGCGGTGCCCCGCGGATAGCCGATGCCCGCGATGTCCTCGGCCAGACCGTCGAGCGTCACCTCTGCGTTCAGCCTCGCGACGACCTCCGGGGTGAGCGGGCGCAGCGCGTGGACATGGCGTACGGCGTCCAGGTCGACCGGCACCTCGTAGTAGTCCTCGGCGAAGGCGCGGAACGCCTCGGGGGACCGGTCGGTCAGCAGACGGAACAGGTACGACGCGCCGTCGGCGTCCTCGCCGTCCTCCGGCAGGTCGACGGAGCCGTGCCGCCACGCGTCGTCCCCGGCTCCGCGCCACAGGCAGACGGTCGCGACCGGCACGCCGTCCTCGTCGCAGAACGCCGGCTCCTCGACGTACGGACGGAAGGCCTCGGGGACCTCGTCGACGACCCCCGGCCAGGGCTCGTGGTCCTCCGAGCCGTAGGGGCTGAGGGGCGACTCGTGGTCGAAGCCGCGGATGAAGGCCCCGGCGGCGCAGAACACGATCGCGTACTCGTCTCCCGATCCGTTGCGCAGCGAGGCCATCTCCTCCCCCGTGTCCCACACGGCGTCGAAGGAGTGGTAGCGCATCTCCCACTCGGGGCTGAGGATCGCGTCGAGCATCGCCAGCGCGCGGCAGTGGTCGCGCAGTTCGGCGATGGAGGGCAGTCGGGGGGCAACGTCGTGAACGGTCACGCGCACATCCAAGCCCATGGCTCCGGCATCCCCCACCCGGGGCTCCCCGCGTCCGCGGAAATCCGGTGCCGCGCAGGCCCCCGGTGCTGCTACTCATGGTCGCGCGAGACCACTTCGGAAGGCGGACATGCCCCCACGCACCCTGAGCGACGGCCAGGCCGGGATCGACGCGGCGCTGGTACGCCGCCTGCTGCACGCGCGGTTCCCCCACTGGGCGGACCTCCCGCTCACCCCCACCGGGTCGGCCGGCACCTCCAACGTCATGTACCGCCTGGGCAGCGACATGGTCGTACGGCTGCCCAGGACCGCGGGGGCCGCGAGCGACGTGGACAAGGAGCACGAGTGGCTGCCGCGGCTCGCGCCGCGGCTCCCGGCGTCCGTCCCCGCGCCCCTCGGCAAGGGCGCTCCCGCCGACGGCTACCCCTGGCCCTGGTCGGTGTACGGCTGGCTTGAGGGCGAGAACCCCTCCGCGGGACGCCTCGCCGAATCCGGCGCGCTCGCCCGTGACCTGGCGGCTTTCGTCGCCGCCCTGCAGCGCGTCGACCCCGCCGGCGCACCGCCCGCGTACCGCAGCGAGCCCCTCGCGGCGCGCGACCACGCGACGCGGTCCGCGATCGACGCGCTGCGCGCGGAGGTCGACGCGGCGGCGGCCGACGAGGTGTGGGAGACGGCGCTGGCGGCACCGGGACCGCAGGGGCCGCCGGTGTGGGTGCACGCGGATCTGCAGCCGGGCAACCTCCTGGTGGCGGACGGACGGCTCTCCGCGGTCATCGACTTCGGGTGCGCGGGCCTCGGCGATCCCGCCGTCGACACGATCGCCGCCTGGTACGTGCTGCCCGCCGCGGCCCGTGACACCTTCCGTGCGGCACTGGGCACCGACGACGCGACCTGGGCGCGCGGTCGCGGCTGGACGCTGTCGGTCGCGCTGATGGAACTGCGGCACCACCGGGACACCCACGAGCGGATGGCGTCGATCGCGCGGCACGTCCTCGGCGAGCTGCTCGCCGACGGGGGACCCTGACCCACAGGGGGCGGCGCATCCTACCCGGGGGCTCCGGCCCGCTCCCCGGCATCGCCGATTCCCCCACGGGGCCCGTCACTTTCAGTAGCTTCTCGGTCACCAACCGGGGCGGCGGCGCGCGGACGCGCGGACGCCGGGAGAGCGACGGCAAGGAGCGGACGCCGATGGCGAATGTGGAGACCTCCCTCAAGGAGACGATGACGTCGATCGAGGGCAGCGTGGGCGCTGCCCTGGTCGACTACACGAGTGGCATGGCGCTGGGCACGATCGGTGGCGGCAAGGACCTCGACCTGACCGTCGCGGCCGCCGGCAACACCGACGTGATCCGCGCCAAGGCCCGGACGATGAAGGAACTGGGCATCAAGGAGGAGATCGAGGACGTCCTGATCACCATGAACACGCAGTACCACCTGATCCGGCTGCTCAAGAGCCGCGACGGCAACGGCCTGTTCCTCTACCTCGTGCTCGACCGTCGCAACGCCAACCTCGCGATGGCCCGCCATCGCCTGCGGCGCATCGAGGCCGACCTCGAGCTGTAGCCGCCGTTCCTCCCTCGGGGCTCCGTGCGCCCGGGAATTGAAGAATCCTTCAATTCGGCACATCCTGATCCGCACAAGCACGGCGGTGCACGGGCCCCGGAAGGGGAAGGATTGGACGCAGAGTCGCGCCGGCGGCAGCGGGAGCGGCCGCCGGCGCGTACGGGAAGGGCCGTCGGAGACCGGGCAGGAGCGACACACGATGCAGGTACCCCTGTACCAGGCCAAGGCCGAGTTCTTCCGCATGCTCGGGCACCCCGTGCGGATCAGGGTCCTCGAGCTGCTCCAGAACGGCCCTGTGCCGGTACGGGACCTGCTGAACGAGATCGAGATCGAGCCCTCCAACCTGTCCCAGCAGCTCGCGGTGCTGCGCCGGTCCGGCATCGTGGTGTCGATCCGCGAGGGCTCCACCGTCAGCTACGCCCTCGCCGGCGGGGACGTCGCCGAACTCCTGCGCGCGGCTCGCCGCATCCTCACCGAACTCCTCGCGGGGCAGACCGAACTGCTCGCCGAACTCCGCCAGGCCGACGCCCCGCCCGGGCGCGCGGAGGAGCAGGTCGGCCACCCCGCCGGCTGAGCGCTCCGGCGCCACCTGGGCCAGAATGGTCGGGAGGTGAGCGCGATGACGCCTTGGCGGGTACGTGATCTGGAGGAAGGCGACCTGGACCAGGTCGTGCGCATCTGGGAGGAGTCGCGCGACACGACCGAGGACCCCGCGGTGACGCTGGCGGAGGTGGTCGGCGCGCTGCGCGCGGGAGCGCCCGCCGTGGTGGCGATGGTCGGTGACCGCGTCGTGGGGGCGGCGGTGTCCTCGACGGCCCAGGAGCGCGCCTGGGTGCTGCGGCTGGCCATCGCCCGGCAGTGGCGCCACCACGGGATGGGCTCGGCGCTGCTGGCGGCCCTGGAGGACAGCCTGGGCCAGGCGGGGATGCGCCGGATCGGGGCGCTGCTGCCCGAGGGCGAGGTCGGTGAGCAGGCGTTCCGGAACTCCGGGTACTCCTTCCGGCCCGGGCTCGGTTACTTCGAGAAGCTGCTGTCGGCCGACTCCGCGCAGGACACCCTGCTCGACCAGCTCGGCGGGGCGGTCCCGGAGCAAGGCCTGTGGGACCGCATCGCGGGCATGACCGCGGAGAAGGCGCTCATCGAGCGGCGGCTGGTGCTGCCGCTGGAGAACCCCGGGGTCGCGGAGCGCTACCACCTGGTGCCGCCGCGTGCGGTGGTCCTCTTCGGTCCGCCGGGCACCGGCAAGACGACGTTCGCCAAGGCCGTGGCCTCCCGGCTGTCGTGGCCGTTCATCGAGGTGCTCCCGTACCAGCTGGCCGAGGACGCGCACGGCGTGGCCGACGGGCTGCGGCGGCTCTTCGCCCGGGTCGAGCACCTGGAGCAGGTGGTGCTCTTCTTCGACGAGGCGGAGGAGATCGCCTCGGAGCGGCAGGACCCGTCCACCCTGGCCCACCGGGTGACCAACGAGCTCCTCAAGCTCATCCCGCAGTTCCGGCGCGGCGAGCGCCGGCTGCTGATCTGCGCGACCAACGCGGTGCGCTCGCTGGACCCGGCCTTCCTGCGGCCCGGGCGCTTCGACTTCCTGATCCCGGTCGGCCCGCCCGACCCCTCGGCCCGCCGGGCGATCTGGGTCCGCTACATCGGCCCGGACCGGGTGGCGGGCATCGACCTGGACGCGCTGGTCGAGGCGAGCGACCGCTTCACACCGGCGGACATCGAGTACGCGGCGCAGGCCGCCGCGCAGACCGCCTTCGAGCGGCACCTGGCGACGGACCCGCGCAGCACGGCGGACCTGACGCACCGCACCGAGGACTACCTGCAGGCGGTCGCCCGCACCCGCACCACCCTCACGACCGAGGACATCCGCGCCTTCGACCACGACCTGCGCTCCGCCGCCCGCGTGTGAGGCACGTGGGGCGCGGCGGAAGGGGGGTGGACGCTCCGCGCCGGGTTCGTGGCCGGAACCGGCGGACATCGGCGATGCCCGGGCGACGCCCCCCCTCGGAGCCCTATGGTGATCGTGGGTCGGCAGATACGCGCTCCCCCGTCCGTGTCTGCCGGCCCACCTTGCCTTCCGCCCGTCGTGGGGCCCGGCGGGTGCCGGGCCCCACGGGGTGTCAGGACAGCTTGGGCACGTCGATCCGGTCGATGTCCGGGGCGTACCCGTCGGCGCTGTCGAAGGTGACGGTGTTGGCGCCCGCCTTCAGCGTTACGGGGAGGCTGACCGTCTCGACGGTGCCCCAGTCGCCCGTGGACGGGAACGTGTGGGCGGTGGCGCCGCCACCGTTGGCGGAGACCCGGACCGTGCGGGCGTCACCGCTCACGTAGGCGACCTTGACCATGTAGGTGCCGGCCTTCTTCACCACGACGTCGTTGAAGCGGAGCGAGCCCCCGAGGTAGAGGTTGCCGGCCTTCCTGCCGCCGGAGCAGGCACCGCAGTCGGCGAGCGAGGCGTTGCCGGCCAGGGTGTTGCCCGGGGCCTCCGCCTCGTAGCCGGTCATGGGCTGGACCGGGCCGTGCGGGGTGACGGTGAACAGGCGCGAGCCGTGCGCGGGAAGGGACTTGGTGACCTTGCCCCGGTGGGAGCCGAGGTCCTCGTGGTTCCACAGGTCGCGGACCGAGGCGCGGCCGGAGAACCCGAGCGAGGTCCAGTCGGCGGTCACGGCGGCGGGGGCGTCGCCGAGGTTGAACAGGGCGACGGTGTAGCTGCCGTCGGCGTTCTCCGCGGCCCAGACCTGCTGGTCGCCCACGGGGGTGACCGGGCGGGCCGGCGGGGTGCTCGACTGGTCGAGGGCGATGACCTCGCGGTTGGTCAGCAGGGACAGCCCGTAGTCGTCGAGGCGGGTGAGGTCGTCACCGGTGTAGAGCGGGGACTTGGCGATGGCCCACAGCGTCATGTAGGTCTGCCGCTCGGCTTTGGTGAGGCCGTCCATCCGGCCGTTGCCGACGTCGAGGGAGTCGAGGTCGTTCCAGCCGCCGGGGCCGCCGTGCCGGCTCCAGGCGGCCGCGTCGGCGAAGCGGTCGTCGACGGAGTTCTCCCAGGAGACGAGGGTGTCGCAGTAGCACTCGACGTCGGTGTCGATCCGCCAGCCGTTGGAGTACTTCTTCCAGTCGGCGACGTGCCCGATGTCCAGCGACCAGGACAGCTCGAGGTGGATGGGGCGGCCGGTGGCGGCGATGGCCTTCTGCCAGGCGGCGATGTCGGCGCGGTTGTCGTAGTTGTCACCGCTCTTGAAGGAGCCGGGACCGACGCCGTCGATCTTCAGGAAGTCGTAGCCCCAGTCGGCGATCATCCGCGCCTGGGAGTCGACGTACTTCTGCGCGCAGGGATCCGAGAAGTCGATCTTGTAGGAGCTGTCCCAGCCGTTGGTGGTGCGCAGGTCGTCGTAGACGATGTCGGCGGTGGTGCAGTCGGTGGTGTTCCAGATCGGCACCTTGCCGTCGCCGTACCCCTCCTTCTCCAGGCCGACCGGCAGGTAGATGCCGGCCTTGAGGCCCTTGGCGTGGACGTGGTCGGCGACCGCCTTCATGCCGCGCGGGAAGCGCTCGGGGTCGGGTGTCTGCCGGCCGTACGCGTCGAACTCGGGCTTCCAGGACTGGTCGCGCCACCAGCCGGCGTCGAGGTTGACGTAGCTGTAGCCGTACTTCTTGAGCTTGGCGGCCAAGGCGTCGGCCTGCTTGAGGACGTTCGCCTCGGTCAGGTAGCTGTAGTCGCCCGTGGGGTTGAGCCCGGGGTACTTCGAGGACTGCATGCTCCAGCTCGACCAGCCCATGTAGGGCTTGGCGGCGACCTGGTGCGCGGTGGCCGCGTTGGCGGTGGGCGCGGTGTCCGGGCCGGTCGCCCCGGCCGCGGGGACGGCCGCCGACACTCCGGCGGTGAGGGCCAGGACGAGCAGGGTCCTGGCGGCGGTCGAGGGCAGGGTGGAGCGCGAGGGTGACCGCATGGGTCGGGCCTCCTGGGGGTGGGGGGTACGGCGGGTGCGGTGCGGGTGTGCCGGGCCTGGCGGGGTCAGCCCTTGCCCGAACCGATGGTCAGGCCGCTGATGAACTGCCGCTGGAGCGCGAAGTACACCAGCAGGGTGGGGACGGCGGTCATCAGGGCACCGGCGGCGATGAGGTTGGGGTTGGTGAAGTACTGGCCCTGCAGGTTGGCCAGGGCGGAGGTGATGGGGCGCTTGTCGCCCGTCTCGATGAGGGCGAGCGGCCAGAAGAAGTCGTTGTAGATCCAGATCGACTCCAGGGTGGCGAGCGCGGCGAAGGCCGGCCGGCACAGCGGCAGGATGATCTGGAAGAACTGCCGCCACACCTGGGCGCCGTCGACGAGGGCGGCCTCGGAGATCTCCCCGGGGATCGTCTTCATGTAGTTGCTCAGCACGAAGGTGCAGAAGCCGCACTGGTAGGCGATGTGGATGGCGATGATGCCCCAGGTCGAGTTGTACAGCAGCAGCGAGTCGCTCATCCACGCCGGGAGCGGTACCAGCAGGTAGAGCCGGTAGAGCGGGGTGATGAGCACCTGCGCGGGCAGCAGGTTGCCCGCGGTGAAGAGCATCAGCAGCGCGATGTTCCAGCGGAAGTCGAAGCGGGAGACGAAGAAGGCGACCGCCGCGGAGAAGAGCAGGGTGCCCAGGACGGACGGGACGGTGATGAGGACCGAGTTCCAGAAGAAGTGCGGCATGCCGGACTGGTTCCAGGCGTCGGTGTAGTTCTGCAGGCTGATCCCGCGGGGCCAGGACAGGTAGCCGTGCTTGCTGGTGTCCGCGTAGGGGCGCAGTGAGGTGTAGACGGCCCACAGCAGCGGCAGCAGCCACAGCAGCGCGATCGTGGCGAGCATCAGGTGCCGGCCGGTCTGCCGCGGGGGCTTGGAGGCCCCGCCGCCGCGCGCGGCCTCGCGGCGGGAGCGGGCCGGGGTGACGGGCGCGGTGGCGGTCGTGGTCACCGGTCCTCCTTGCGGAAGTTCTGGACGAGGAAGGTCCCGATGGCGGCGAGGGAGACCAGGAGCAGGACGACCGCGAGGGCGGAGCCGTAACCGATGTGGCTGGACTCGCCGATGATGTTGTCGGTGATCAGCAGCGACAGCAGTTCCATGCCGGGCTTGCTGCCGACGCCGCCGCCGAGCACGTAGACGACGTCGAAGGCCCGCAGGGACTCCATGACGGTGACGACCAGGATGATGACGTTGACCGGCTTGAGGGCGGGGAAGACCACCTTCAGGAAGGTCTGGCGGCCGTTGGCGCCGTCGAGCGCGGCGGCCTCCTTCAGGGCCGGGTCGAAGCCCTTCAGCCCGGCCAGGTAGAGGATCATGATGTAGCCGGTGTGCCGCCAGGCCGAGGCGACCAGGACAGCCCACAGGTTGAGGTCGGGGTCGCCCAGCCAGTCGACGTGGTGGCCGGGGGCCACCGCGCCCAGGATGCCGTCCAGCAGGCCCGTGTCGGGGTTGTAGATGATCTCCCAGATGAGGCCGACCACGGCCAGGGAGAGCACCATCGGCAGGAAGATCGCCGTCTGGTAGACCCGGGTGAAGCGGAGCTTCCGGTCTAGCTGGTAGGCGAGGAAGATCCCGAACGGGGTGGGCAGCAGCGCGGTGAAGAGCAGCCAGATGACGTTGTGCCGCACCGCCGGCCAGAACGGCGGGTAGTTGGTGAGGATCTGGTGGTAGTTGTCGAGCCCGACCCAGTGGATGTCGGACAGGTAGATGCCGTCCCAGCTGGTGAAGGACAGGCCCATGGAGGCCAGTGCCGGGAGCCAGACGAAGACCAGGAGGGCCAGGAGCGGGACGCCGACGACGGCCGCCAGGAAGAGCCGGTCACCGGCGCCGAGCCGGCGGGGGCGGCGCCGGGGCGCCCCGGTGGCGGGGGCC
>NZ_JARAVK010000289.1:0-10377 GCF_033792765.1 Streptomyces sp. PA03-6a
CAGCCTTCGGCCAGGGGGAGTTGTCGAATCGTCCGAGTAGCCCACTACGAGGACGATCCTCCGCCGTGCGATGCACCGCACCTGGGGGCACCTTCCGGCCGAAGGTTGGGGGAGGGACTTTGACGACACGGCCTAGCCCCGCCGTACGGCCCGGAGCTCCGCGACCCAGCGGCCGAGGACGTCGCGGACGTGGTCGGCGTGGTCGGCGGGATAGCCCCGCGGGCCGCACTCGACGACCAGGATGAGGCCGAGGTAGACGCGGTAGAGGGCCAGCCGGTGCAGCGTCGCGGGCCCGAAGTCCAGGGTGCCGCCCGCCTGGTGGTAGCCGGCGACGAGGTCGCTGCCGGGGCCGGCGTCGCCGCCGAGGGCCAGGGAGACCAGTTCGGCCACCGGGTCGCCCCAGAAGGCCCGCTCGTGGTCGATGAGCCCGGTGACGGCGGAGCCGTCGTCGGCGACGAAGACGTTGCCGGGCCACAGGTCGAAGTGGACCAGCCGCGGCTCGGTCACCTCCGCCAGGACGTCCGCGCCCTCCGCGACGAGCGCGCGGACCTCGTCGGGGGCGACGCCGAGCGGGGTGCTCCAGCGCACGGCCTCCTCCAGCATCGCCTCGACCATGGCGCCGAAGGCCGTCGGCCAGTCCGCCGCCGACAGCCCGGCCTCGGGGGCCGGGTAGCCGTACCGGCCGTCCTCCGGGGCGAGCGTGTGCAGCCGCGCCACGATCCGGCCCAGTTCACGGCGCAGCGCGGCCTGACGGTCCGCGGGGAGGCGGTCCGCCGCCTTGTCCCAGGGGGTGCCGGGAAGGACCGACAGCGTCATGAAGTCCGGTGCCGCGTGCAGCAGTTCCGGCAGCGGCACATCGCCGAGGGCGGCCATCCGCCGGTGCGCCATGACCTCGGTGGCCATGATGCCGCGCTCGTAGCGCAGCACCAGGGCGTCCGGCGGTGGGGCGATCTTCACCACCGCCGGACGCCCGTCGTCGAGCCGCACCCGGTAGGCGGCGTTGAACCAGCCGTCCGTGAGCTCGGCCTCCACACTGCAGCCGAGGCCCGCCGACTCCCGCAGCAGGGCGGCCAGTTGTCCGGCGGTGAGGGCGCGCTTGGTCAGGCTCTTCATGTCCCCGCATGCTATGAGAGCGCTCCCACGGTGTCACCGGTCGTGCGCGGGCCGGTCCGTCACGGCACCCGTTCCGACGTCGGCGCGTCCACGGTGCGCCCGAGATTTTCGGGGGCGCGCGGCTACACCCGTCACGCCCGGTACCGCAACCCCTACGCGCCTGGTCTGTTCCCGGGCCACTTTCATATGGCAATCTCATCTTCGCGTCGTACGCTCAGGCCCCACGTCCCCCACGCTCACCTCCTCAGCCCCAGGTTCCTCAGGATCGACGAAGAGAAGACCGCCGTGGCGTCCCTGCCCCTCACCCTGGCGGCTCGTCTGCTGCCCACCGCCATACTCGCCATCGTCGGCTGGACGATGGCCTCCTCGTCCCACGAGGACCCCGGCCGCACGTCGGCGAACGGATCCCGGACCGGCTCCACCGCGCCGTCCGGGTCGGACTCCGGCGCGGGTTCGGACTCCGGTTCCGGATCGGGCTCCGGTTCGGACGGCTCCAAAGACGCGCCCGCCACGTACTCCAAGCCTCCCGCGCCGTGCACCGCGATCAAGACCGCGACCATCAAGAAGCTGGTCCCCGAGGCCAAGACGACGGGCAAGCAACTCTCCCTCACGGACCCCTCGCACCGCACGGGCTGCTCGTGGAACGCCCTCAAGGGCTTCGACTACCGCTGGCTCGACGTGACCTTCGAGGTGTCCACGACCGGTGGCGGCCAGGACGGCGAGGCGGGGGCGAAGGCCTCCTACAAGCGCCTGAAGAAGGCGACCCCGGCGTCCGGGATCGGTGACGAGGCCTCCGTGTCCGTGGAGCTGACGACCGAGGACAAGCAGCAGACGCGCGAGGCGGTCGTGGTGTTCCGCAAGGGCAACGCGGTCGTGACCGTCACCTACAACGGCAGCGACTTCGAGAACAAGAAGGCGCCGGACGAGTCCGAGGTCCGCGACGGCGCCCTGGCGGTGGCCAAGGACGCGCTCGCCGGGCTCGGCCCGGGCACCAACGTCGAGGGCGACCAGAGCGCCTGAGCCGGAACCGGGCGGGCCGCGGGCGGCCCGGGGCAGCCCGGGACGGTCCGGTTCAGTCCTCCGTGGCGGGCACCACGTCGCGTGGCGGGCGGCCGTCGAGGAAGTCCACGACGTTGCGGACGGCGGCGCGCGCGATCCGGGCCACCGTGTCCCCGGTGGCGCCGCCCGCGTGCGGGGACAGGACGACGTTGGGCGCGTGGAGCAGCCGCATCCCGGCCGGCGGCGGTTCGGGGTCGAAGACGTCGAGCCCGGCACCGGCCAGCCGCCCGGCCTCCAGCGCGTCGGCGAGCGCGTCCTGGTCGACGACCGCGCCCCGCGCGGTGTTGACCAGGAAGGCGGTGGGCTTGAGCAGCGCCAGCCGTCGCACGTCGAGCAGATGCCGGGTCGCGTCGGTCAGCGGGACGTGGACGGACACGTAGTCGGCGGTCGCCAGCAAGTCCTCCAGCGGGAGGCGGCGGGCCCCGAGCAGCTGCTCGGTCGCGGCCGGTACGGGCCCGCGCGAGGTGTAGCGGACGGTCATCCCGAAGGCGGCGGCCCGCCGGGCCACGGCCTGCCCGATCGCCCCGAGGCCGATCACGCCGAGGACCCTGCCGTCCAGCCCGGTCAGTGACCGCTGCAGGCGGGGCAGCGGCCATTCGCCGCGGGACAGCGCGTCGTGCGCGGGGACGATCCGCTTGGCGAGCGCGAGCATGAGTGCGAAGGCCTGCTCGGCGACGCTCTGCGTCTCGGCCCCGCTGGAGCCGATGGTGCACACGGGCACCCCGCGGGCGCGGGCGGCGGCGACGTCCACGTGCTCGTGGCCGTGGCCGGTGCACTGGACCAGTTCCAGGGCGGACGCGCGGGCGAGGTGCCCGGCCGCCACGGGGCCCAGCGCGGTCATGATCACGTGGGCCGCGGCCAGGGCGGCCGGGTCCTCGTCGGCGGACTCGACGACGGTCACGGCGGCCCGGCCCTCGAAGAGCCCGGCCATGGCGGCACCGACGCGGCGGCCCCCGACGTGCGGCGCGATGACCGCCAGGACGTTCTTCGGCTCCATGCGTCGTCACTCCTTCGTTCGCGGATACGTCCGCGGGTCGGTCCGCGGGGGTCAGGGCGCCGCGGCGGTCAGGTACCGCTGGACGGTGGGCGCCAGCCAGGCCACGACCTCCTCGCGCGGCATCGCCACGGCCGGCGGGAAGCGGAGCACGTACCGGCTGACGGCCATGCCGAGGATCTGCGATGCCACCAGCACGGCGCGCTCCGTGGCACGGCCGGGCTCCGGGTCCGGGCACACCGCGGCGGCGACCGGTGCGAGCTGCCGCTGCAGGATCGACCGCATCCGCTCGGCGCCGGCCGGGTTGGTGACGCCGACGCGCAGCAGTGCGGTCAGCGTCTCGTCCTCCTCCCAGCGCTCCAGGAAGTGCGCGACGAGGACGGCCCCGACGTCCTCGGTCGCGACCGCGGACACGTCCGGCATGCGCAGGTCGAACTCGGAGGCGGCGGCGAAGAGCCCCTCCTTGTTGCCGTAGTAGCGCATGACCATCGAGGGGTCGATGGCCGCGTCCTTGGCGATGGCACGGATGGTCGCCCGCTCGTAGCCGTCGGCGGCGAAGCGGTCGCGGGCCGCGGCGAGGATCGCCGCGCGGGTGGCGTCGGAACGGCGGGGGGCGGGGGACGTCGTGGTCATGCCCACAACTGTAGGCCAACGGCTGTTGACATCGCCAGAGCGGCGGGGCTACGTTTGCCAACAAGTGTTGGCCCACAAGCGTTGGCACCCGAGGGGACCGCCATGACCACCGAGAACCGCACCGACGCCACCCGCACCGCCACCCGCACCGCCACCCGCACCGCCACCGGGGAGCGCCCGGCCGGGGTCCTGGTCGTGGGCGCGGGCCCCACCGGCCTGCTGCTCGCCGGGGACCTGGCCACCGCCGGCGTCCCCGTCACCGTCCTGGAGCGCCGCGGCCCGGGGCACGGCAACCTGAGCCGGGCCTTCGGCGTCCACGCCCGCACCCTCGAACTCCTCGACGCCCGCGGCCTCGCCGACGAGCTGGTCGCCACCGGCCACCGGCTGCGCGGGCTGCGGCTCTTCCGCCGGCTCTCGCTGGACCTGGCGGAGCTGCCCTCCCGCTTCCCGTACCTGCTGATCACCCCCCAGTACGAGGTCGAGCGGCTGCTGGAGCGCCGGGCCCGCGCCGCGGGCGCGCGCTTCGAGCACGGCGCCGAGGTCCTCGCGGTCCGCCAGGACGACGAGGGCGTCGCCCTCGACGTCCGCACCGCGGACGGCGCCGTCACCACCCGGCGCGCCGCTTACGCCGTCGGCACCGACGGCCACCGCAGCGCCGTCCGGACCGCCCTGGGCCTGCCCTTCCCCGGCCGGTCCGTCATCCGGTCGATCGTGCTCGCCGACGTCCGGCTCGCCGTACCGCCCGCAGAGATGCTGACCGTGGGCGGCACGGGCGACGCCTTCGCCTTCCTCGCGCCCTTCGGCGACGGCTGGTACCGCGTGATGTGCTGGGACCGCACCGGCGAGCGGCCCGACGGCGACCCTGTCGGCCTCGACGAGGTCCGCGCCGTCACGCGCCGCGCCCTGGGCACCGACCACGGCATGGGCGAGGCCCGCTGGCTCTCCCGCTTCCACAGCGACGAACGCCAGGTGCCCGTCTACCGCGCCGGCCGCGTACTGCTCGCCGGCGACGCGGCGCACGTCCACTCCCCCGCGGGCGGCCAGGGGATGAACACCGGCCTGCAGGACGCCGCCAACCTCGGCTGGAAGCTCGCCGCCGTGGTCCGCGGTCACGCGACCGACGCCCTGCTCGACACCTACCAGGCCGAACGGCACCCGGTGGGCGCGACGGTGCTGCGCAGCAGCGGCGGCATCATCCGGCTCGCCATGGCCCACAACGCCCTCCAGCGGACCTTCCGCGACCTGGTCTCCCTGGCCGTGGGCCACCTCCCGCCGCTGCGCCGCAGGGCCCTGGGCGCGATCACCGGCATCGGCATCGCCTACCCCGCCCCGCGCGGCGCCCACCCCCTGACCGGCGGGCGCGCCCCCGACCTGCCGCTGCGGGAGGGCCGGCTGTACGAGGTCCTGCGCGCCGGCCGCTTCGTGCTCGTCGCCCCCGAGGGCGCGGCGGCCGGACCCGCCGACGCGCGCGCCGTCCACGTCACCCGTACGGACGGGGGCCGCACCACGCTGCTCGTCCGCCCCGACGGCTACGTCGCCTGGGCAGCCGACGGCGCCGCCGGCGGCGGCCACGCCGCCGCCCTCACCGCGTGGGCCGGGGAGGCAGGACACATGTCCCGGCCGGCCGCGGGCATCCGCAGCTGACGGCCGCCGGGCACGGCACGGGAGGCTGCGGGCACCGGCGGCAGGAAGCCGGTGTTCCGGCTGTGGTTCACCCGGCGGACCGCCCTGAGAACGCTCGGCACCACCGCGCCTATGCTGCAAGCGTAGGCGGGCACTTGCCCCTCCCGACCTCCCGACCTCCCGACCTCCCGACCGGCGAAAGGCAGCACGACCATGAGCCCCCGTACCGCAGTCGTGACCGGCGCGAGCAGCGGCATCGGTGCCGCCACCGCCCGCAGGCTGGCCGAAGCCGGCTACCACGTCGTGCTCACCGCCCGTCGCGCCGACCGCCTGGAGGCGCTCGCCAAGGAGATCACCGCCGCGGGCCACTCGGCCGCCGCCGTGGCCCTCGACGTCACCGACCGCGGCGCCGTCGACGCGCTCGCCGCCTCGCTGGACCGGGTGGACGTCCTGTTCGCCAACGCCGGCGGTGCCCTCGGCGCGGACCCGGTGGCCACCGCCGACCCCGAGGAGTGGCGCACGATGTACGAGGTCAACGTCCTCGGCGTGCTCCACACCGTCCAGGCGTTCCTGCCCGGGCTGATCGCCTCCGGCGACGGCACCGTGGTCGTGCTCTCCTCCACTGCCGCCTTCACGCCGTACGAGGGCGGCGGCGGATACGTCGCGGCCAAGCACGGCACTCACGCCCTCGCCGGCACGCTCCGCCTGGAGCTGCTCGGTGAGCCGGTCCGCGTGATCGAGATCGCCCCCGGCATGGTGAAGAGCGAGGGCTTCGCCCTCACCCGCTTCCACGGCGACGAGGAGAAGGCCGCCGCCGTCTACGAGGGGGTGGCCGAGCCCCTCACCTCCGAGGACATCGCCGACACGGTCACCTGGGCGGTCACCCGCCCGTCCCACGTCAACGTCGACCTGCTGGTCGTCCGCCCCCGTGCCCAGGCCGCCCAGCACCGGGTGCACCGGGAGCCGTAGCCGCCCGGCGGGCGCGTCACCGCTGCGCCCACCGTCGCCGTACGACCGGCGGCGGGTCCGGCGGCCGCGCACGGCCCCGGACCCGCCCGGGCTCAACCTTTGACGCAGACGACCTGCTTGAGCTTCGCGACGACCTCCACGAGGTCCCGCTGCTGCTCGATCACCTTCTCGATCGGCTTGTACGCGCCCGGGATCTCGTCCACCACGCCCGAGTCCTTGCGGCACTCGACGCCCTTGGTCTGCTCCTCCAGGTCCCGCGTGGAGAACCGCTTCTTCGCCGCGTTGCGGCTCATCTTGCGGCCCGCGCCGTGCGAGGCTGAGTTGAAGGCGTCGGTGTTGCCGAGCCCGCGGACGATGTACGAACCCGTGCCCATGGAGCCCGGGATGATGCCGTGATCGCCGCTGCCCGCCCTGATCGCGCCCTTGCGGGTGACGAGCAGGTCCATGCCGTCGTAGCGCTCCTCCGCCACGTAGTTGTGGTGGCAGGAGATGACCGCGTCGAAGGTGACCCCGGCCTTGCGGAACTCGCGCCGCAGCACCTCCTGGAACAGGGCCATCATGATCGCGCGGTTGCGCTTCGCGTAGTCCTGGGCCCAGAACAGGTCGCGCCGGTAGGCCGCCATCTGCGGGGTGTCCGCGATGAAGACGGCCAGGTCGCGGTCGACCAGGCCCTGGTTGTGCGGCAGTTTCTGGGCCTCGCCGATGTGGTGCTCGGCGAGTTCCTTGCCGATGTTCCGCGAACCGGAGTGCAGCATCAGCCAGACCGCGCCCTCCTCGTCGAGGCAGACCTCGATGAAGTGGTTGCCGGAGCCGAGCGTGCCCATCTGCTTCGTCGCGCGCTCGTACCGGAACCTGACGGGCTCGGCCAGGTCGTCGAAGCCGTCCCAGAAGCGGTCCCAGCCGGCCGCGGGCAGGCCGTACAGCCGGGCGGGGTCGACGGCCTCGTCGTGCATGCCGCGACCGACCGGGATCGCCTGCTCGATCTTGGAGCGGAGCCGCGAGAGGTCACCGGGCAGGTCGTTCGCCGTCAGGGAGGTCCGCACCGCGCTCATGCCGCAGCCGATGTCCACGCCGACCGCGGCCGGGCAGACCGCGCCGTGCATCGCGATCACCGAGCCCACCGTGGCGCCCTTGCCGTAGTGGACGTCCGGCATGACGGCGAGTCCCTTGATCCACGGCAGCGAGGAGACGTTGCGCAGCTGCTGCATGGCGACGCCCTCGACCGCGGCCGGGTCGGTCCACATGCGGATCGGTACCTGCACTCCGGGCACTTCGGTGTACGACATCTCGTTCCCCCCTGGGTCGGACGGTGGAATCCATCAAGGCAACACAAACAACACGTCTTAATGGAAAGCGAAATAAAGGGCGAAGTCAGCCATACAGCCCCATGATCCGGCGACGGCCGCAGCGCGTGCGGTAGACATTGTGTCTACCCGTCGCCCACCCCCGCCAAGGGATTTACGCGGGCGCGGGACCGACCGCCGGAGGAAGGGGCCACCTCAGTGCAGCCAACGGGAGACCGCGTCCACCGGATCCGGGGCCTGCTGGCCGCGGCGTGCACGACGGCGCTCGCCGTCGCCGCACTGGCCGGGTGCAGCGGGTCGGGCGGCTCCGGGGACGGCGCACGCAACGGCGACACCGCGGACGGCAGGCAGTCCACCCCGGCGGCCCCGCCCGGCCGCTACCGGGTGCTGCCCGAGCCGTGCGGTTCGGTCGCCGCGGACACCCTCGGGAAGTTCGTCCCGGACGCGGACGACGACGCGGGCGAGGCGACCGTGACGTTCGACACGGACCGCAAGGTGGGCTGCAGGTGGACCGGCCGCACCGACCTCGGCAACCGCTACCTCCGGATCGACCTCGAGCGCGTCGTGTCGTACGACACATCCGTCAGCGACGAGAGCCAGGCCACGGCGGACTACGACACCCGGGCCGCGGAGGCCCACATCCCGGCCGCCACGGCGCCGGCCGACGCCGTCGCGTCCGCGTCGGCCACCGCGGGTCAGCCCAGCTCGGAGGGCGGGAGCCCGGCGGTTCCGGAGGCCCCTTCGCCGTCCGTGACGGCCACCGGCGAGACCGCCCCGCGCACCCTGGACGACCTCGGCGACGGGGCCTTCCTCGACGACGTCCTCAAGGACCAGGGCCCCGGACTCCACCGCGACGTCACCGTCGTCTTCCGCATGGCGAACGTCCTGGTCACCGTCGAACTCTCGCAGTGGTCAACGGACAAATCGGTCGAACCGCCCAGCGAGGAGCTGCAGCTGGGGGCCCGCCAGGTCGCGGCGGAGCTCGCAGATCAACTCGACGAATGAGGCGAAGCGCGTAGTCTGGCCGTTTGCGCCATGACATGACACGCACCGAAATGAGCGAAGGATCCATGCACCGATCAGCCCCGCACCTCGCCCGCCTGCTCGTCGGCGCGGCCGTGCCGGTGATGCTCGTCGCCGGCTGCTCCTCCGGCTCGGACTCGTCGAAGGACGACGCGCAGAAGGCGGCCGCATCCGCCCCCGCGTCGAAGTCCGCGTCACCGTCGCCCAGCGCCGTCGCCGCCAGGTACGCCGAACTCCCCGACCCGTGCCGGGTCATCGGCGCGAAAACCGTCAAGTCCCTGGTTCCGAAGGCCAAGAAGCCCGCGGGCACCCCCGCGCACTCGGCCGAGCGCGACGAGCGCGGCGGCTGCTCCTGGAACGGCCTGGACGGCTACCAGTACCGCTGGCTGGACGTCTCGCTCCAGCGCTACGACGCGGTGGCGGGCCTCGGCTCGGCCGAGGAGCAGGCGAAGGAGCGCTACGCCGAGCAGGTCGCCGAGGCCGGCAAGGCGAAGGGCGCAAAGAGCACGCCGGTCACGGTGGACGGCGTGTGGGACGCGGGCACCGCGGTCACCTCGTCGGTCAAGAAGGACAAGGAGGAGTACCGGGACGTCACGGTCGTCGCCCGCACCGGGAACGCCGTGCTGGTGCTCACCTACAACGGCGCGGGCCTCGAGGACGCGAAGACCCCGGCCGAGTCCGGTCTGAAGACCGGCGCGCTCAAGGCGGCCAAGGAGGCGGCCGCCGCGGTCGCGGCGGCGAACGCGTAACAACTGCGGGATCCGCTGTACCGATTCACCACGTTTGGGCAACCTGCCCGTTGCCCCGTGTGGCAGGCTGGGCAGGCCAGTTTCCGAGCCTGGGAGGGTCGCGGGTGTCCGCGATACGCATGAACCGGACGCACCGGATCCTGATCGGTGTGGTCGTCACGGGCGCCGTGGTCATCGCCGCGATCGGCTTCGCGGGCTCGTACGCGGCCGTGCGCGAGCTGGCGCTGCGCAAGGGATTCGGCTGGTTCGCCAACGTCTTCCCGGTCGGCATCGACGCCGGGATCGTGGTCCTGCTCGCGCTCGACCTGCTGCTGACCTGGCTGCGCATCCCGTTCCCGCTGCTGCGCCAGACGGCGTGGCTGCTGACGGCGGCGACGATCGCCTTCAACGGCGCGGCGGCCTGGCCCGACCCGCTCGGCGTCGGGATGCACGGCATCATCCCGATCCTCTTCGTCGTCTCGGTGGAGGCGGCCCGGCACGCGATCGGCCGGGTCGCCGACATCACCGCCGACAAGCACATGGAGTCGGTCCGGCTCGCGCGCTGGCTGCTGGCGCCGTTCGCGACCTTCCGCCTCTGGCGGCGCATGAAGCTGTGGGAGCTGCGCAGCTACGACGAGGTCATCCGGGTCGAGCAGGAACGTCTCGTCTACCGGGCCCGGCTGCGCGCCCGCTACGGCCGCGCCTGGCGCCGCAAGGCCCCGGTCGAGGCCCTGATGCCGCTGAAGCTCGCCCGGTACGGGGTGCCGATGGAGCAGACCGCCGCCATCGGCCTCGCCGCGGCGGGCATCGAGCTGCCGGCCCCGGCCCCGGCCGTCGCCGCGCTGCCCGCCCCGGAGGCCGCACCGGCACCCGAACCGGCACCCGCGCCCGCACCCGAGCCCTGCTCACCGACTTCGGTCATGAGGGCACC
>NZ_JARAVK010000028.1:0-54982 GCF_033792765.1 Streptomyces sp. PA03-6a
GCCCCCAACCCCCCTTCCCGGCGGCCCGCCTCCGGGTGCACGATCTCCCTGGTACGTGCCCGGGCCCCCTGGCCTCGGTGCTTCCGCCGGGGAGCACCCCGAGGGCCTTTCGCCCTGGCGTTACGGTGGCCCTACCGGCGACACTTGTGCGGCCGCACCGGCCGTACGGTGCCGCCGACCACAGCAGGCCGCGGTCCGGTGATCCCGGGTCGGCGGCGGAACGAGGAGGAGTTCTGGTGTCCCGCCGCAGAATCGGCTTCTGGTACCGGCTCGCAGCCGTCATCGCCAAACCGCCGCTTGTCGTTCTTTTCAAGCGGGACTGGCGCGGAATGGATCACATTCCGGTCGAGGGCGGATTCATCACGGCGGTCAACCACAACTCGTACCTCGACCCGCTGTCGTACGCGCATTTCCAGTACAACAGCGGCCGGGTCCCCCGCTTCCTCGCGAAGGCGCCGCTGTTCAAGCCCGCCTTCGTCGGCGCGATCCTGCGCGGCACCGGCCAGATCCCCGTCTACCGGGAGAGCACCGACGCCGCCAACGCCTTCCGGGCCGCGGTGGACGCCATCAACTCCGGCGAGTGCGTCGCCTTCTACCCGGAGGGCACGCTGACCCGCGACCCCGAGATGTGGCCGATGGTGGGCAAGACGGGCGTCGCCCGGGTCGCGCTGATGACCAAGGCCCCCGTGATCCCCGTCGCCCAGTGGGGCGCCAACGAGGTCATGCCGCCGTACGCGAAGGAGAAGAAGCTCCGCCTCTTCCCGCGCAAGACGCTGCGGGTCGTCGCCGGGCCGCCGGTGGACCTGTCGGCCTTCTACGGACAGGAGGCCAGCGTCGAGGTGCTCAAGGACGCCACCGACACCATCATGGCCGCGGTCAGCGAGCTGCTGGGCGAACTGCGCGGTCAGACCCCGCCCGCCGAGCGCTTCGACCCGCGCAAGCAGAAGGGCGGCACCAAGTGACGACGCGCTGCGCGGTCTACGGCACGGGCTCCTGGGGCACCGCCTTCGCGATGGTCCTCGCCGACGCGGGTGCCCAGGTCACCATGTGGGGGCGCCGCCCCGAGGTGATCGAGGCCGTCAACAGCACGCGCAGCAACCCGTACTACCTGCCCGGGACCGAGCTGCCGGAGTCGATCCGGGCCACCACCGACCCCGCCGAGGCCGCCCGGGACGCGGAGTTCGTGATCCTCGCCGTACCGTCGCAGACGCTGCGCGGCAACCTGGCCGAGTGGCAGTCGCTGCTGCCCCGCGACTCCGTGCTGGTCAGCCTGATGAAGGGCGTCGAACTCGGCACGGCCAAGCGGATGAGCGAGGTCATCGAGGAGGTCGCCAAGGCGGGCCCGGAGCGCGTCGCCGTGCTGTCCGGCCCCAACCTCGCCAAGGAGATCGCCGCGCGGCAGCCCGCCGCGAGCGTGGTCGCCTGCCGTGACGAGTCCGTCGCCAAGCGGCTGCAGGCCGCCAGCCACACCGCGTACTTCCGCCCGTACACCAACACCGACGTCGTCGGCTGCGAACTCGGCGGCGCGGTGAAGAACGTGATCGGCCTGGCGGTCGGCATCGCCGACGGCATGGGCCTGGGCGACAACACCAAGGGCTCGCTGATCACCCGCGGACTGGCGGAGACCACCCGGCTCGGCATCGCGCTCGGCGCCGACCCGCTGACCTTCTCCGGCCTGGCGGGTCTGGGCGACCTGGTCGCGACCTGCTCCTCGCCGTTGTCGCGCAACCACACCTTCGGCTTCAACCTGGGCAAGGGCATGACGCTGGAGGAGACCATCGCGGTCACCCGGCAGACCGCCGAGGGCGTCAAGTCCTGCGAGTCGGTGCTCGACCTGGCGCGCCGGCACGGCGTCGACATGCCCATCACCGAGACCGTCGTCGACATCGTGCACAACGGGAAGCAGCCCGTCGTCGCGGTCAAGGAGCTGATGTCGCGCTCCGCGAAGTCGGAACGCTGACGTCCGGAACGGTAAGGTCAACGCGACATGAGCATTCAGCCTTCTTCCCGCAAGCCGCGCGTCGCCGTCGTCTTCGGCGGACGCAGCTCCGAGCACGCCATCTCGGTCGTCACCGCAGGCGCGGTGCTGAGCGCGATCGACCGCGACAAGTACGACGTGCTGCCGATCGGCATCACCACCGACGGCCGTTGGGCGCTCACCGCCGACGACCCGTCCCGGATGGCGATCGCCGACCGCACGCTGCCCAGCGTCGCGCAGCTCACCGAGTCCTCCGACGGCACGGTGCTGCTGCCGGTGGACCCGGCCAGCCGTGAGGTCGTCTACAGCGAGCCCGGCTCGGTGCCCAAGGTCCTGGGCGACGTCGACGTCGTCTTCCCCATGCTGCACGGCCCGTACGGAGAGGACGGCACCCTCCAGGGCCTGCTGGAGCTCTCCGGCGTGCCCTACGTCGGCTCCGGAGTGCTCTCCTCGGCCGTGGGCATGGACAAGGAGTACATGAAGCGGGTCTTCACCTCCTTCGGCCTGCCCGTCGGCCCGTACGTCGTGATCCGCCCGCGCGAGTGGGAGAACGACCCGGCCGCGGCCCGCAAGAAGGTCGTGGACTTCGCCGCCGACCACGGCTGGCCGGTCTTCGTCAAGCCCGCCCGTGCCGGGTCCTCCATGGGCATCAGCAAGGTGGACGACCTCGCCGGCCTGGACGAGGCGATCGAGGAGGCCCGCCGGCACGACCCCAAGGTGCTCGTGGAGTCGCTGCTGCGGGGCCGCGAGATCGAATGCGGCGTCCTGGAGTTCGAGGACGGCCCGCGCGCCTCGGTCCCCGCGGAGATCCCCCCGGTCACCGCGCACGACTTCTACGACTTCGAGGCGAAGTACATCGACTCCGCCGAGGGCGTCGTCCCCGCGCCGCTGACCGCGGAGCAGACCGCGCAGGTGCAGCGGCTCGCCGTGGCCGCCTTCGACGCGGCCTCCTGCGAGGGCCTGGTCCGCGCGGACTTCTTCCTGCAGGACGACGGCGAGTTCGTGATCAACGAGATCAACACGATGCCCGGCTTCACGCCGATCTCCATGTACCCGCGCATGTGGCAGGAGAGCGGCGTCGGCTACGCGGAACTGGTGGACCGGCTGATCCAGGCCGCGCTGCGGCGCTCCACCGGCCTGCGCTGAGCCGCGAGCAGCCGGGAGCGGTCCGCCGGACCCTTCAGAGTTCGGAGGGGATCGTCGTCTCCACGGCGCGTCCGAGGTCGGTCAGCGGATCGACCTCGGGCGCGTAATCGGCCGGCACCGTCACCTCGACGAAGGTCCTGCGGCCCGTCGTCGTGAAGCGGTAGCCGTCGTCGGTCTTCTCGATGAGCCAGCTCACGCCGTTGACCTCCACCGCGTCCGCGGTGGGGTTGTACGCCGCGCTGCCCGGGGTCAGCATCTCGGGTCGCGGCACGCCGCAGCGCAGCACCACCGTAGGATCCCCCCATCCGGCGGTGAGGTCGGAGACCGGGCTCACCGACCGCTTCGACAGACCGTCGACCTTCGGCGGCAGCGCGTCGTGGAGGGCGCCGCACATCCGGGCGGCGGAGGCGGAGGGCGACGGGACGGCGACCCCGCCCGCGGCACCGCCGGAAGCGGAAATCCAGACCGCCGCCGCGGACGAGCACGCGACGGCGGACAGGGAGACGAGCGCGACCCGGCGGTACATCACCCGCCGAGCCTACAGGGGGCCTACAGATGGACGACCGGACAGGTCAGGGTGCGGGTGATGCCCTCCACCTGCTGCACCTTCGCCACCACGAGGCGCCCCAGGTCGTCGACCGTGTCGGCCTGGGCACGCACGATCACGTCGTACGGACCGGTGACGTCCTCGGCCTGGATGACCCCGGAAATCTTGGAGATCACCTCCGCTACTGCCGAGGCCTTCCCGACCTCGGTCTGGATCAGAATGTACGCCTGTACCACGGAACCTCCAGGGCGGCTACGAGGATCATGTGGGAGGGAACGTCACGGTACCGCGTCGCCGCATGCCGCGGGGAGACCCGCGCGGTACCGGCCGTGCCGAAGCCGTCGCGCAAGCGCACACAGAAGGGGACCGGCCAGGTGAAGGGGACAGTCAGATGAAGGGCACCGTGGGCGAACTGGGGGAGTTCGGGCTCATCAGGGAGTTGACCGCCCGGCTCACCTCCAGCCCCGCCGTCCGGCTCGGACCGGGTGACGACGCCGCCGTGGTCGCCGCCCCGGACCGGCGGGTGGTGGCCACCACCGACGCGCTGGTGGAGGGGCGGCACTTCCGCCGCGACTGGTCCACCGCCTACGACGTGGGCCGCAAGGCCGCCGCGCAGAACCTCGCCGACATCGCCGCCATGGGTGCCGTCCCGACCGCGGTGCTGCTCGCCCTGGTCGTCCCGGCCGACCTGCCGGTGACCTGGCCGGTCGAGCTGATGGACGGCATCCGGGACGAGTGCCAGGTGGCCGGCGCGGCCGTGGTCGGCGGCGACGTCGTCCGCGGTGACACGATCATGGTCTCCATCACCGCACTGGGTGACCTGCGCGACCGCGAACCCGTCACCCGATCCGGTGCCCGCCCCGGCGACGTCGTCGCCGTCACCGGCTGGCTGGGCTGGTCCGCGGCGGGACTCGCCGTCCTCTCCCGGGGATTCCGCTCGCCGCGGGCCTTCGTCGAGGCCCACCGCCGTCCCGAACCGCCGTACCACGCCGGTCCCGCCGCCGCGGAACTCGGCGCGACGGCCATGACCGACGTGAGCGACGGGCTCGTCGCCGACCTCGGCCACATCGCCGCCGCCAGTGGCGTCGCCATAGACCTGTCCTCCGCCGACATCGACATCCCCGCGCAGATGGCCGACATCGGCCAGGCCGTCGGGGTCGACCCGCTGCACTGGGTGCTGACCGGGGGAGAGGACCACGCGATAGTCGCCGCCTTCCCCCCGGACACGAAGCTGCCCGCCCGCTGGCGGGTCATCGGCCGGGTGGTGAAGGCCACCACGGCACCCCAGGTCACCGTGGACGGCGCCCCCTGGGACAAGGCGGGCGGCTGGGACCACTTCGGATCCGAGTAGCGACGGCGACTAGATTCGCCGTATGACGATCCCACCGCGTGTGCTCACCGTCGCCGGCTCCGACTCCGGCGGCGGCGCGGGCATCCAGGCCGACCTGAAGACCATGCTCGCCCTCGGCGTCCACGGGATGAGCGTGGTCACGGCCGTCACGGCGCAGAACTCACTGGGCGTCCAGGGCGCCTGGGACCTGCCGGTGGACGCCGTACGGGCCCAGTTCCGCAGCGTCGTGGACGACATCGGCGTCCAGGCCGTCAAGACCGGGATGCTCTCCTCGGCGGAACTCGTCACCGCCGTCGCCGAACTCCTCGCCCCGCTCGACGTCCCCGTGGTCGTCGACCCCGTCGGCGTCTCCAAGCACGGCGACCCGCTGCTCGCCGCCGACGCCGTCGACGTCGTACGGACCCGCCTGCTGCCGCTCGCCACCGTCGCCACCCCCAACCTGGACGAGGTGCGCCAGATCACAGGAGTCGTCGTGGACGGCGAGCCCGCCATGCGCGAGGCCGCGGCGGCCGTCCTCAAGTGCGGCCCCCGCTGGGTCCTGATCAAGGGCGGCCACCTCAGCGGCGCCGCCGTCGACCTGCTCACCGACGGCAGCCGCGAGCACTGGCTGCGCGCCACGCGCCACGACAACCGGCACACCCACGGCACCGGCTGCACCCTGGCGTCCGCCGTCGCCTCGTTCCTGGCACTGGGCCTGGACGTCCCCGAGGCGGCCCACGCCGCCAAGGAGTACGTCACCGGCGCCATCGCGGCGGGCTTCCCCCTGGGCGGCGGCATCGGCCCCGTGGACCACGCCTGGCGGCAGCGCTGAGGTGAACCGGCGGGAGGGCACAGCAGAAAGCCGGTCCACCACGAGGGTGGACCGGCTCCGGTAGCCGCAAGGCTGCGCTACGACGTCCTATGCGTCAGCGCGCGACCTTGCCGGCCTTGATGCACGAGGTGCAGACGTTGAGGCGCTTCGGCGTCCGACCGACCACAGCACGCACCGTCTGGATGTTGGGGTTCCAACGACGGCGAGTACGGCGGTGCGAGTGCGAGATGTTGTTGCCGAAGCCCGGCCCCTTGCCGCAGACGTCGCAGTTGGCAGCCACGGGTCACTCCAAAGACTTCAGATGCACTAACGGATAAATCCCGGCGGCATCCGGCATCCGTCAAAATGATTGAAGGAAGACCAGTGATGCCGAGGGACGGCCCGGGACAGCCCCAGGCAACCGGAGCAGCATACTACGTCCGCTCCTGTCCCTCGAAATTACCATGGTCAGCGGTACGGGCGGTCGCCCGGAGGGCCCCGGCGCTCAGTACGCTGCGTGCGGACACCTCCCCACCCCAGGTCCCCGGCCGCCCCCGCAGGAGGAACACGTGCCGCCGACGCTCGACCCTCCCGCGGTGCGCGCATGGTGCCGGCTGTCCCTCCAGGCGCTCGGGCGGGCACGCGAGGAGATCGACGCGATCAACGTCTACCCCGTCGCCGACGGGGACACCGGCACGAACCTGTTCCTGACCGTGGAGTCCGCCGCCCAGTCCGTGGACGCCGTCTTCGAGGGCCACGCCGCCTCGGGCGGCGTCCCGGACCTCACCTCGTGCCTGCGCTCCATGGCGCACGGCGCGCTCATAGGAGCACGCGGCAACTCCGGGACGATCCTCGCCCAACTGCTGCGCGGCATGGCCGAGGTCCTCGCCGAGGACGCCGGAGACCTGCGGCCGGCGCTGCGCCGGGCCGCGGAGTCCGCCTACCAGGCCGTCGCGCATCCGGTCGAGGGCACGATGCTCACCGTCGCCACGGCCGCCGCGGAGGCGGCCGCCGCCGTGACCGGCGACGTCCACGAGGTCTCCCGGGCCGCGTACGAGGCCGCCCGCCTCGCGCTGGCGGCAACTCCTCGGCAGCTGGCCGTCCTCGGCGACGCCGGTGTCGTCGACGCCGGCGGCCGCGGCCTCGTCGCCGTCCTGGGCGCCCTCGCGGACGCGGTCTCCGGACAGGCCCCGATGGGCCCGCTCGACGACGCCCTGCGGGTGCCGTTGCCCAGGGGCGCGTCCCAGGTCGTGCCCTACGGCTGCGCCACGACCGGCGGGGACGGCGCGGACCCGCACGCGGTGCCCGGCGGGCCGGACTTCGAGGTCATCTACCTCCTGGAGGCACCCGACCGCGCCGTCCCCGCGCTGCGCACCCGGCTGGACCGGCTCGGCGACTCCCTCGTCGTCGTCGGCGGGGACGGACTGTGGAACGTCCACGTCCACGTCGACGACGTGGGCGCCGCCATCGAGGCCGGGATCGAGGCGGGACGGCCGTACCGCATCAAGGTGACGCACTTCGGCGACCAGGCCCGCGCGCTCGAGCAGGGCCGCCGAGGGGCCACCGGCGGGCGGGGCGAGCGCACGCTCCGGGCCGTCGTCGCCGTGGTGCGCGGTGACGGCCTCGCCGAGCTGTGCGCCCAGGCCGGGGCCACCGTGGTCGCCGTACGGCCAGGGGAGCCGCCCGCGAGCGGCGACATCGCGGAGGCCATCCGCCGCGCACACGCCCGCGAGGTCGTCCTGCTGCCCAACGACGTCGAACTGCGGCACGCGGTGGGCGCCGCGGCCGAACAGGCGCGCACGGAGGGCGTCCGCGTGGCGCTCATCCCCACCCGGTCCGCGGTGCAGGGCATCGCCGCCCTCGCCGTCCACGAGCCCACCCGGCGCTTCGACGAGGACGTCGTCGCCATGACCTCCGCGGCCGGCGCCACGCGCTACGCCGAGCTCGCCGTCGCGGAGGCCCAGTCCTGGACCATGGCCGGCGTCTGCCAGGCCGGGGACGTCCTCGGCCTCATCGACGGGGACGTCGCGGTGATCGGCGGCAACCTCGTCGAGACCGGGATCATCGTCCTGGACCGCATGCTCGCCGCGGGCGGGGAGATGGTCACGCTCGTCATCGGGTCCGACGCGCCCGCGGACCTGGCGGACCGGCTCGAGGCGCACGTCCGTGACAGCCACCTCGCGGTCGACACGGTCGTCTACGACGGCGGCCAGGAAACGTGCCCCCTCCTCATCGGCGTCGAGTAGCCGACCCCGCGTCGCCGCGTGCGGCGCCGTTGCGTGTTGCGGTTGGGGGTTTCCCCGCCGCAGGCGCAAACAACCGGCACACAAACACCCGGGCAGCCCGGCGCAGCCGCCGCCCCCCGGGCCGCAACACAAACTTTGTCGGCCCCGTGCGCAAAGATGGACGCGATGTCTGCTGCCCTTGACGAACCGCTCGCAAAATCCGTCGGCGGCCGCACCGCAAAGGTGTTCGCCGACCACCTCGACCTGCGCACCGTCGGCGACCTGCTGCACCACTACCCACGCCGCTACGCGGAACGCGGCGAGCTGACGCGCCTGTCCGACCTCCCGCTGGACGAACACGTCACCGTCGTCGCGCGCGTCGCCAAGGCGACGAAGAAGACCTACGGCCCGGGCAAGTCGCGCCTCGAGGTGGTCGTCACGGACGGCAGCGGCTCGCTGACCCTGGTCTTCTTCGGCCGGGGGGTGTTCAAGCCGGAGCACGACCTCCTCCCGGGCCGCCGCGGCATGTTCGCCGGCAAGGTGTCGGTGTTCAACCGGGCCCTGCAGCTGGCGCACCCCGAGTACCAGTTGCTGGACGCCGAGGACGGCAAGGAGGCCGTGGACGCCTTCGCCGGCCGGCTGATCCCGATCTACCCGGCGTGCAAGCAGGTCAACTCGTGGACGATCGCGAAGACCGTGGACACCGTGCTGACCTCCCTCGGCGCCACGCAGTGGTCCGGCACGGGCGAGCCGCTGCCCGCCGCGCTGCGGGAGTCGCGCGGGCTCGTGGCGCTGCCGGAGGCGCTGGAGAAGATCCACCGCCCGCGGTCCAAGGCCGACATCATGATCGCCAAGGAGCGCCTGAAGTGGGACGAGGCGTTCGTTTTGCAGGTGGCCCTCGCGCGGCGCCGGGCGGCGGACGACGCGCTGCCCGCCGTGCCGCGCGTGCCGGCCGAGGACGGTCTGCTGAAGGCCTTCGACGCGCGGCTGCCGTTCACGCTCACCGAGGGCCAGGAGCAGGTGTCGGCCGAGATCTTCGCGGACCTGGCGACGGACCACCCGATGCACCGGCTGCTCCAGGGCGAGGTGGGTTCCGGCAAGACGATGGTGGCGCTGCGCGCCATGCTCGGCGTGGTCGACACCGGAGGCCAGGCCGCGATGCTGGCGCCGACGGAGGTGCTGGCGCAGCAGCACCACCGGTCGATCACGGAGATGATGGGCGACCTCGCCGAGGGCGGCATGCTCGGCGGCTCGGACCTGGGCACGAAGGTCGTGCTGCTGACCGGTTCCATGGGGGCCGCCGCCCGCCGCCAGGCGCTGCTGGACCTGGTGACCGGCGAGGCCGGGATCGTCGTGGGCACGCACGCGCTGATCGAGGACAAGGTGGGGTTCCACGACCTGGGGCTGGTTGTGGTCGACGAGCAGCACCGCTTCGGTGTCGAGCAGCGCGACGCGCTGCGGGGCAAGGCCAAGCAGCCGCCGCACCTGCTGGTGATGACGGCGACGCCGATCCCGCGCACCGTCGCGATGACGGTCTTCGGCGACCTGGAGACCTCCGTGCTGGACCAGTTGCCGGCCGGCCGTTCGCCGATCGCCACGCACGTCGTGCCGGCGAAGGACAAGCCGCACTTCCTGTCGCGCGCCTGGGAGCGGGTGCGCGAGGAGGTCGAGAACGGGCACCAGGCGTACGTGGTGTGCCCGCGGATCGGTGACGAGGAGCCGGACCCGAAGAAGAAGTCCGCGGAGGACGAGGCGGAGCGGCGGCCGCCGCTGGCGGTGCTGGAGATCGCCGAGCAGCTGGTCAAGGGGCCGCTGGCGGGGCTGCGTGTGGAGGTGCTGCACGGGCGGATGCAGGCGGAGGCGAAGGACGACGTGATGCGCCGCTTCGCCGCCGGCGAGGTCGACGTGCTGGTGGCGACCACGGTGATCGAGGTCGGCGTCAACGTGCCGAACGCCACCGCCATGGTGATCATGGACGCGGACCGCTTCGGCGTCTCGCAGCTGCACCAGTTGCGAGGCCGGGTCGGGCGTGGTGCGGCGGCCGGTCTGTGCCTGCTGGTGTCCGAGATGCCGGAGGCGACCTCGGCCCGCGCCCGGCTCGACGCCGTGGCCGGGACGCTGGACGGCTTCGAGCTGTCCCGTATCGACCTGGAACAGCGGCGTGAGGGCGACGTCCTCGGGCAGGCCCAGTCCGGCACGCGTTCGTCGCTGCGCATGCTGACGGTGATCGACGACGAGGACGTGATCGCGGCGGCCCGGGAGGAGGCCACCTCGCTGGTCGCCGCGGACCCCGGACTGGAGGGTCAGCCGGACCTGCGCAGCGCGCTGGAGAGCCTGGTCGACGCGGACCGCGAGCAGTACCTCGACAAGGGCTGACGGACCGTCATTGTCAGTGCCCCCTGGGAGAATGGACACAGTCCGCGCCGATCCGCTCGGGAATAGGCGTAGTTGGACCTTTGGGGGCTGATTTCATGTCGTTCCGTCATCTCAACGAACTGCCGCTCGGTGAGAAGGTCTTCCGGATCGAGCTCTCCAGCGACGACGACACCACCGTCACCCTGACCCTGGCCGGCTGGTCCGAGGACGACCCGGACACCCTCCTCGCCTCCGGCACGCTCACGCTGCCGCTGACCGACGTCCCGTCCCTGCGCATCGCCCTCAACCGCGCCCTGCGGGCCCTCGCCCTCGTGGCCGACGTCGCCGAGCCCATACCCGACCGCGACGTGCTGCGCGAGCTGTTCCCGGGGCACGGCGCGCCCTGGGTGCCGCAGCACGAGGAGGAGCTGGTCCGCCGGTTCCACGACGGCGAGTCCATCGCCCGCGTGGCCGCGCGCTTCGGCCGCACGCCCGACTCCGTCCGGACGAAGCTGCGTGAGCTCGGTCACGACCCGCGCCGCCCCGAGCACTGCCCGCCCGACGGCTGCCTGTCCTGGTCGCGCTACGCCTCGCCGGCGCTCGTCGGGGCGGTGGAGGAGCAGGGCCGGGACTGACCTACGTATCGTGGGGGAGCGGCGCCGCGACGGCGCCGTTCCCCCCGCCCACGAGACGAATGAGCCGCAGATGACCCGCGTGATCGCCGGAGCCGCCGGTGGCCGCCGCCTGGCCGTGCCGCCGGGCAACGGAACCCGACCCACCTCGGACCGGGCGAAGGAGGGGCTGTTCTCCACCTGGGAGTCGCTGCGCGGCGTTCTGCACGGGGCGCGGGTCATCGACCTGTACGGGGGATCGGGCGCCGTCGGCCTGGAGGCGCTCTCACGCGGCGCGGCGCACGTGCTGCTGGTCGAGTCCGACCCCCGCGCCGCCCGCGTCATCCGGGAGAACGTCCGCGTCCTCGGGCTGCCCGGCGCCGAGGTGCGGGCCGGCAAGGCCGAGAAGGTGGTCGCGGGACCGTCTCCGGCGGACCCGTACGACCTGGTGTTCCTGGACCCGCCGTACGCCGTCACCGACGACGAGCTGCGCGAGATCCTGCTCACACTCCGTACGCAGGGCTGGCTCGACGCGGACGCCGTCGCCACCGTGGAGAGGAGCACCCGAGGCGGGGAATTCCGCTGGCCCGAGGGGTACGAAGGGATCAGGGCCCGGCGGTACGGCGAAGGGACGCTTTGGTACGGTCGCGCCGCCGACGTCACCGACGCGTCATGAACCACCCGCAGAACCCTCAGAGCGAGGAGTCACCGTTGCGCCGCGCAGTCTGTCCGGGGTCCTTCGACCCCGTCACCAATGGACACCTCGACATCATCGCCCGAGCCTCGCGCCTGTACGACGAGGTCTACGTGGCCGTGATGATCAACAAGTCGAAGAAGGGCCTCTTCTCGATCGAGGAGCGCATCGCCCTCATCGAGGAGGTCACCGCCGGGTACGGCAACGTGCGCGTGGAGGCCTTCCACGGCCTGCTGGTGGACTTCTGCAAGCAGCGCGACATCCCCGCCATCGTGAAGGGCCTGCGCGCGGTCAGCGACTTCGACTACGAGCTGCAGATGGCCCAGATGAACAACGGGCTGTCCGGCGTGGAGACCCTTTTCGTCCCCACCAACCCCACCTACAGCTTCCTGTCCTCCAGCCTCGTCAAGGAGGTGGCGCAATGGGGCGGCGACGTCGCGCACTTGCTGCCCCCCGTCGTGCTGGAGGCCCTCAAGAAGAAGCTCGCGCAGCAGTAGAGTCTGGAAGGTGGACGTCCAGAAGAAGCTCGACGAGATCGTGGCCGCCGTGGAGGCCGCCCGGTCCATGCCGATGTCGGCCTCCTGCGTGGTCAACCGTGCCGAGTTGCTCGCCATGCTCGAAGACGTACGGTCGGCGCTGCCCGACTCGCTCTCCCAGGCCCAGCAGTTGCTGGGCGGGCGGGAGCAGATGGTCGAGGAGGCCCGGGCCGAGGCCGGCCGGATCATCGGCGCCGCGCACGCGGAACGGGGTTCGCTGATCTCCGACACCGAGATCGCCCGCCGCTCGCAGCAGGAGGCCGAGCGCATCGTCACGGAGGCGCAACGCGAGGCCACCGAGATCCGGGCCGAGGCCGACGACTACGTCGACAGCAAGCTCGCCAACTTCGAGGTCGTGCTGACCAAGACCATCGGCTCGGTGGACCGCGGCCGCGAGAAGCTGCTGGGCCACGGCCCGGCCCTCGACGAGAACGGCTACCCATACGCGGACGAGGACGACGCGCCGGAGCGCAGCGGCGACCCCGAGACGCTGCGCCGCCGCGCGGACGAGTACGTGGACGCCAAGCTGGGCGCCTTCGAGGCGGTGCTCAGCAAGACCCTGGAGGCCGTCGGACGGGGCCGCCTGAAGCTGACCGGCCACCGCCCCATGGACGAGCTGGGCGCCCACGACGCGGACTCCGAGGGCCAGGTCCCCGGGCAGTCCGACGCCGAGTACCTCGCGGGCCTGGCCGCCCCCGTGGCCCCCGGCGACTACCAGTACGACCCGAACGCGGTCCAGCAGCCCGACTACGGCTACCAGCAGCCGGACCCGTACCAGCAGCAGGTCCAGCAGCCGGACCCGTACCAGCAGCAGGGCCAGTACGCCGACCCGTACGCCGCCCAGCCGCAGCAGGCCTACTACGACCCGAACTACGGCTGGCAGCAGCCGCAGCAGACCGGTTACGAGCAGCAGCAGTACATCCCGCAGCAGCACCAGCAGGGTCAGGGCGCGGCGCTGGACGAGACGAGCTTCTTCGACACCAGCATGATCGACCTGAACCGGCTGCGTGAGCTGGAGCAGGAGCGCGGTTTGGGCTGAGCCCGGGGGACCGGTATCCTGATCCCTCAGCCGTGTGATCCCCGGCGCTTTGGCGTGCCCGCCGTCGTGACGACGGGCACGCGCCGAACCGAAGAAAGCAGGAGCCCTGAACACCCGCCTCGACCACCGCAACCCGCTCGTGTTCGACACGCACGAGCTGGGTCGTCGTCCTGGGGCGATGAAGAAGGTCTCCCGCTCGGTGCCGGCCCCCAAGGACATGGGCATCGAGGTCATCGGTGTCCGCGAGGGCACGGAGATCGAGCTGGACCTCCGCCTGGAGTCGGTGATGGAGGGGGTGCTCGTCACGGGCACCGTCCGTGCACCGCTCTCGGGGGAGTGCGTAAGGTGTCTGGAGCCGCTCGAGCGCGAGCTCGAGACGGAGTTCCAGGAGTTGTACTCCTACCCCGACGCCGACACCCGGACCGGTGGGCACCACGGTGCCGCCGACGCCGGTGACGACGCCGAGGAGGAGGACACTCTCTTCCTCGAGGGCGACTTGTTCGACCTCGAGCCCGTGCTGCGCGACGCGGTGGTTCTCGAACTGCCGCTGCAGCCGGTGTGCCAGGACGACTGTCCCGGTCTGTGCTCCGATTGCGGGGCGCGGCTGGCGGACGACCCGGACCACCACCACGAGGTCACCGACATCCGTTGGGCGGCCCTGCAGGAAATCCAGCTGAGCGGTGCCGAGGACGGCGCCGACGAGAACCAGGAGAAGTAGCCGTGGCTGTTCCCAAGCGGAAGATGTCGCGCAGCAACACGCGCCACCGCCGTTCGCAGTGGAAGGCTGCGCCCGTGAGCCTGGTGGCGTGCGAGCGCTGCCACGAGCCGAAGCAGCAGCACATCGCGTGCCCGAGCTGCGGCACCTACAACCGTCGTCAGGTCCTCGAGGTCTGATCGGCGGGTGAGGGGCTCCATGTCGTCAGACGGCGCAACGTCGACGGACGCCGGTAAGGCAGCCTCGTCCCCCGCGGTTCTGGAAGGGCGGCTCGGGTACACACTCGAACCCGCCCTTCTGGTGCGTGCGCTGACCCATCGCTCGTACGCGTACGAGAACGGCGGTCTGCCCACCAACGAGCGCCTGGAGTTCCTCGGGGACTCCGTGCTCGGCCTGGTGGTCACGGACACGCTCTACCGCACCCACCCGGACCTCCCGGAGGGCACGCTCGCCAAACTGCGGGCCGCGGTGGTCAACTCCCGAGCCCTGGCCGACGTCGGCCGTGGCCTCGACCTGGGCAGCTTCGTCCGCCTCGGCCGGGGCGAGGAGGGCACGGGAGGCCGGGACAAGGCGTCGATCCTCGCGGACACCCTCGAGGCGGTGATCGGGGCGGTCTACCTGGACCAGGGCCTGGACGCCGCGTCGGAGCTGGTGCACCGGCTCTTCGATCCACTGATCGAGAAGTCCTCCAACCTCGGGGCGGGACTGGACTGGAAGACCAGCCTCCAGGAACTCACCGCGGGCGAGGGCCTCGGTGTCCCGGAGTACGTGGTCTCCGAGACCGGACCGGACCACGAGAAGACCTTCACGGCTGCCGCCCGCGTCGGTGGTGTCGAGTACGGCACCGGCACCGGCCGCAGCAAGAAGGAAGCAGAGCAGCAGGCCGCCGAGGCCGCTTGGCGCGGGATCCGCGCCAAGCGCGACGCGAACGGCACTGTCGCGAGCTGAACCCGTCAGGCCCGTCCGGCCGGCCCCCGAGGCCGACCGGGCGGGCCTTCCGGTTCCCCGGACGGGGAACCGCCTTCCGAGAGGAGCGCACCGCGTGCCGGAGCTGCCCGAGGTCGAAGTCGTACGCCGCGGTCTGGACCGCTGGGTCAGCGGCCGCACCGTCGCCCGGGCCGAGGTGCTGCACGCCCGGGCCGTGCGCCGCCACCTCGCCGGCGGCGCGGACTTCGCCGACCGGCTGGAGGCGCAGACCTTCGGTCCCGCCCTGCGCCGCGGCAAGTACCTGTGGCTGCCGCTCCAGGACTCCCCGCTCGCGCTCCTCGGACACCTCGGCATGAGCGGCCAGCTGCTCGTCCAGCCCGAGGACGCGCCCGCCGAGACCCACCTGCGGATCCGGATCCGCTTCGAGGACGACCTCGGCACGGAGCTGCGTTTCGTCGACCAGCGCACCTTCGGCGGCCTGTCGCTGCACGAGTGCGTGCCCGGCGACCCCGAGCGGCTGCCGGTCCCCCTGTCGCACATCGCCCGCGACCCGCTCGACCCCCGCTTCGACGACGCGGCCTTCCACACCGCGCTGCGCCGCCGCCGCACCACGATCAAGCGGGCGCTGCTCGACCAGTCGCTGATCAGCGGGGTCGGCAACATCTACGCGGACGAGGCGCTGTGGCGCACCAGGCTGCACTACGAGCGGCCGACCGCGACCCTGACCCGGCCGGTCACCACCGAACTGCTCACCCACATCCGCGAGGTCATGACCGACGCCCTCGCCGCCGGCGGCACGAGCTTCGACAGCCTGTACGTCAACGTCAACGGGGAGTCCGGCTACTTCGACCGCTCCCTGGACGCCTACGGCCGCGAGGACGAGCCCTGCCGCCGCTGCGGCACCCCGATCCGCCGCCGTCCCTGGATGAACCGGTCGAGCTACTTCTGCCCGCGCTGTCAGCGACCGCCGCGCGGGCCGGGCGGCACGTCCGCCGTCATCGTCCGCCCGTCGTAGCGCCGCTGCGCCGCCAGCACCTCCGGCATCCGCGACTCCACGAGGCCGATCAGGGCGAGCAGCCGCTCGGCCGTGTCCCGGCCCAGCGGTGTGAGGCTGTAGTCGACCCGCGGCGGGTTGGTGGGCCGCGCCTCGCGGTGCACCAGCCCGTCCCGTTCCAGCGCGTGCAGGGTCTGGGAGAGCATCTTCTCGCTCACTCCGTCGACGCGGCGGCGCAGCTCGTTGAACCGCAGTGCCCCGTGGACCAGCGCGCCCAGCGTCAGCGAGCCCCAGCGGCCGGTCACGTGTTCCAGCGTGGGGCGCGACGGGCACGAGCGGGCGAACACGTCGAACTCCGGGTTCGCCGCCCCGGCACCACCGCTGCCGCCGGTGGCGTCGCCGGCCCGTACGGACGTCTCCATGGGCGTGAGCGTACTCGTCCACAGCGCCACCCGTGGGGTTGCGCTTCCCCTCGGTGAGTTACGGCCCCGAACCCCCGGCGTGGCCGGGGCCGTACGGCGCACAATGGGCGGATGCTTCCCGACGGCCCGCCCGCTCCGCCCGCCCCTGCCGCCACCTACGCCGAGACCGCCGAGCCGCAGCCGGAGATCCCCCTGATCGGCGGTGACGTGACCGAGGGCGTCGTCCGCGTCGGCGACACCGTCCGCCGTCCGACCGGCGCCCACAGCCCGCTGGTGCACGCCCTGCTCCGTCACCTGGAGGACGTCGGTTTCCCCGGCGCGCCGCGCCTCCTCGGCATCGATGCCGCCGGCCGGGAGGTGCTGACCTACGTGGCGGGGGAGGTCTCCGGACGGCCGCGGCCGTCCTGGATCGCCGACGAGGACCGCCTCGTCTCGGTCGGCCGCCTGGTCCGCGCCTACGACGACGCGGTAGCCGGCTTCAGCCCACCCAGCGGCGTCCAGGCCCCTGCCGGTCCCGCCCCGCACCCGGACATGCCTCCCGCGCCCGCGCATCCCGCCGAGGTGATCGGGCACATGGACTTCACGCCCGACAACATCGTCTTCCGGGCCGGCCGGGCCGCCGCGCTCATCGACTTCGACCTGGCCAGGCCGGTTCCCAGGGTCGAGGAGATCCACAACGCGATGCTCTACTGGGCCCCCATCGGCGACCCCGCCGACGCCGACCCCCACCTGCGCGACGTGGACGCCCCCCGCCGCTGCCGCCTCCTCGCCGACGCGTACGGCATGTCCGGCAGGGACCGCGGCCGCTTGCTGGAGGTCGCCGTGCTCCGCACCCGCCGCGCGTGGTTCTCCATGAAGCGGATGGCCGAGACCGAGGGCGGCGGCTGGGCCCGCATGTGGCACGAGGGGGTCGGCGACCAGATCAAACGCCGCGAGGCCTGGCTGGAACGCCACGGCTTCTCGATCGAGGCGGCACTCACCGCTCCATAGGGCACGACGCACACCGCGCCCGAATCCCGGGCGCCATCTGCTCCGGGAGGCTGCCGGGCCGTCCTCCGGCGGCGTCTCCTTCTCGACCACGCCCACCTGTACGTGCCCGGAGCCGTCGGCGCTCAACGGAGCGCCGACGGCCGGCTCAGTAGCCGAAGTCCTGCGTCCACCAGGGGCCGCCGTCGCCGAAGACGGCGCCGACACCGATCGTCTTGTAGTCGCAGTTGAGGATGTTGGCGCGGTGCCCCTCGCTGTTCATCCAGGCGTCCATGACCTCCTGGGCCGTGGCCTGGCCGCGGGCGATGTTCTCGCCGCCGAGGTCCTTGACGCCGGCCTGCGCGGCGCGGTCCCAGGGGTCGTCGCCGTCGGGGTCGGTGTGGTCGAAGAAGGCCCGGGCGGCCATGTCGGCGCTGAAGTCGGAGGCGAGCTCGGAGAGCTTCTTGTTGTCGCGCAGCGGCTGGCAGCCGGCGGTGGCGCGGACGGTGTTCACCAGGGCGAGGACGGAGACCTCGGCGACGCTCTGGTCGCCGTCCTGCGCCTCGTCGCCGCCGCCCGGCACGAGGGTGGCCGCGGGCGGAGAGGGGACGGTGGCCGGCGCGGAGGACGCGGAGGGCTGCGGAGCGGTGGGGGTCGCGGCGCCGTCGTCCGGGGCGGAAGTGGAGGCGGAGGGGGTCGGCGTCGCGGTGGTCGCCGGTGCCGACGGGGCGGCGGGGGGCGCGGTTGTACGGGCGTTGCCGCGGCTGGCGGGTGCGGAGGTGTCCCGGTCGGCGGGGATGGCGCCGACGTCCTGGGGGCTCGCGGTGTTCGGCAGCCCGGCGGCCTGGACCTGGCCGGGAGCGTCGTCGTGGTACGAGAACCCGCCGGAGCCGTCCGGCGAGGGCAGCAGCCCGCTGGAGACGCCGATCGCACCCACGGCCAGCGCGGCGGACGAGGCCAGCAGCCCGGTCCGCACCGGGTTCTGCTTGCGCCGCCGGGCCCTGCTGCTCTGCCCGCGGTGGCGCGGCGCCTCCTCCGAGAACGGCGCCGGCTCAAAGGCTTTACGGCTGTGGCGGCCCATCCGGTGCAGTCCTTTATGTCGACGGTGTTCACCCGAACGGGTGAGTCCTGTTGCGGCGCGACTGTACCGAAAGACAGGCGGGGCAGGTGTGAACCCTGGGCAACTGGCGGGTTAGCGTGCTTTTATGAACGACGCTGTCCGACTCACCGCCTGGGTGCGAGGCCGCGTGCACCAAGTGGGTTTCCGCTGGTGGACGCGGGTGAACGCACTGGAGATCGGCGGACTCGACGGGTATGTGAGCAATCTCTCGGACGGCCGTGTGCAAGTCGTGGCCGAAGGCGAGCGGTCGCGCTGCGACGGTCTGCTCGACTGGCTGCGGACCGGCGACACGCCCGGACGCGTCGACGGCGTCACCGAAATCTGGGGCGAGCCGCGCGGCGGTTACGACGGCTTCGCGATCCGCTGACCCACCGACCCGCACACCGCCCCGTCCTCGCAGGTGAGGGGTGAGGTGACAGATCAACGGCAATCTCACGTGGCAAGAGCGACAAGGAGGTTGCCATTTCGCGCACCGCGTGCGAGGCTGCCGACATCGAGGACGCGGTGATCTTCGGGGAGCGGTCAACGGCCCTGTCCTCCACGCCACGCGGGACGCCCGCGGCGCCCTCTCGCGCCGTGTTTTCTTAGGCGCACCCGACGCCCGGGCTGTGATCGTGTTGACCGTCTAACTATTTGGTGAGACGCTGGAAGCCCCGCGCACCGCAGCTGTAGGCATGGCAAAGGGCAGCTTCGGCGCACACGGCGCGGGTGCCTATAACCCCTCACTCACGACCCACACCGCTCCCCGGTCGGTCACTCAGCGTGGAGGACCATCCATCATGGCAAAGGCGCTTCTCGGTTACGTCGGCGGCCCCGACCCTCGACTCCTCGCCGAGATGCGAAGGCTGCAGCAGCGTGTCCAGGACCTGGAAACCGAGCTCGTACGGATCCAGGCCGAGAACGATGCGCTGGCCGCTGCCTCGCACGAGCTCGTCGACGTACCTCACGCGGAGCCGGTTCTCGCCTGACCCGGCCTTTCGGCCGGTCAGGGGAAACGACTCCGTTTGGGAATGTGCAAGGGACGCCCCGGCGTCCCTTCGTCGTTTGCCGCCCCGTTCGCCCTCCCATGATCTCCGCCCTTGCATTGCATGTGCCCCCCGCATTCCTCGGTGAAACCGGGAGCGGGAGGTAGAGTCCAGCGGCGTGCACCTCAAGAGCCTGACCCTGCGCGGGTTCAAGTCATTCGCCTCGGCGACGACCCTGCGATTCGAACCCGGAATCACCTGTGTCGTCGGCCCGAACGGTTCCGGCAAGTCCAACGTCGTGGACGCGCTGTCCTGGGTCATGGGCGAACAGGGCGCCAAGTCGCTGCGCGGCGGCAAGATGGAGGACGTCATCTTCGCCGGCACGACGGGACGGCCGCCGCTCGGCCGGGCCGAGGTGTCGCTCACGATCGACAACAGCGACGGTGCCCTCCCGATCGATTACGCCGAGGTCACCATCACGCGGATCATGTTCCGCAACGGCGGCAGCGAATACCAGATCAACGGCGACACCTGCCGGTTGCTGGACATCCAGGAACTGCTCTCCGACTCCGGTATCGGCCGCGAAATGCACGTCATCGTCGGCCAGGGACAACTGGATTCGGTGCTGCACGCCGATCCGATGGGCCGCCGCGCCTTCATCGAGGAGGCGGCCGGGGTCCTCAAGCACCGCAAGCGCAAGGAAAAGGCGCTGCGCAAGCTGGACGCCATGCAGGCGAACCTGGCCCGCGTCCAGGACCTGACCGGTGAGCTGCGCCGTCAGCTCAAACCGCTGGGCCGGCAGGCACAAGTCGCCCGCCGGGCGGTGGTCATCCAGGCCGACCTGCGCGACGCCCGGCTGCGACTGCTCGCCGACGACCTGGTCACCCTGCGGAAGGCCTTGCACGCCGAGGTCGCCGACGAGGCCGCGCTCAAGGAGCGCCGCGACGCCGTCGAGGCGGAGCTGGCGGCCGCGGTACAACGCGAGGCGCGGCTGGAGGAGCAGGTCAGGGCCCTCGCGCCGCGGCTCGCCGACGCCCGGGCCACCTGGTACGGGCTGTCGCAACTGGCCGAGCGGGTGCGCGGCACCATCGGCCTGGCCGAGCAGCGCGTACGTCATGCCACGGCGCAGCCCGCCGAGGAGCGGCGCGGCCGCGATCCGGAGGACATGGAGCGCGAGGCCGCCCGCATCCGCGAACAGGAGGCGGAACTCACCGACGCCCTGGAGGCCGCCCAGCGCGCCCTGGACGACACGGTCGACCACCGGGCCGAGCTGGAACGCCGCCTCGCGGAGGAGGACAAGGCGCTCAAGGCCGCCGCCCGCGCCATCGCCGACCGCCGCGAGGGTCTGGCCCGGCTGCAGGGTCAGGTCAACGCCGCCCGTTCCAAGGCCGGATCCGCCGAGGCCGAGATCGGCCGGCTGACCGCCGCCCGCGACGAGGCGCGCGAGCGTGCCGAGTCCGCGCAGGAGGAGTACGAGGAACTCCGCACCCGGGTCGAGGACCTGGACGCCGACGACTCCGAGCTCGACGAGCGCCTCGAAGCGGCCAAGGACGAGCAGGCCGGCGCCGACGAGGCCCACTCCGCCGCCCGCGAGGCCGCCACGACCGCCGAACGCCGGCGGGCCGCCCTCGCCGCGCGCCACGACGCACTCGCCCTCGGCCTGCGCCGCAAGGACGGCACCGGCGCCCTGCTCGCCGCGGGCGACCGCCTGGCCGGGCTGCTCGGCCCCGCCGCCGAACTCCTCGCCGTCGCCCCGGGCCACGAGGTAGCGGTCGCGGCCGCGCTGGGCGCCGCCGCCGACGCCGTCGCCGTCTCGGGACCGTCCGCCGCCGCCGAGGCGCTGCGGCTGCTGCGCAAGGACGACGCGGGACGCGCGACGCTGCTCCTCGCCGGTGACGCCGCCCCGCAGGAGTCCGCCGAGGTGCCCCCGGGCGCGCGTGCGGCGGCCGCGCTCGTCGGCGGTCCCGACGAACTGCTCCCGGCCGTGCGCCGTCTGCTGCGGGACCACGTCGTCGTGGAGAGCCTCGCCGACGCCGAGTCACTGGTCGCCGCCAACCCGCGGTTGACCGCGGTGACGGCGGAAGGCGATGTCCTCGGCGCCCACTTCGCCCACGGCGGCTCGGCCGGTGCCCCCAGCCTGCTGGAGGTGCAGGTAGCCGTCGACGAGGCCGCCGCGGAGCTGGAGGCACTGGCCGGGCGCTGCGAGGCGCTCGCGCAGGAGCAGGCCGCCGCCAAGGAACGCCGGTCGGCCGCCGCCCGGGTGGTCGACGAGCTGACGCAGCGTCGGCGGGCCGCGGAGAAGGAGAAGTCGGCCGTGGCCCAGCAACTGGGCCGGCTGGGCGGCCAGGCACGCGCCGCGGCGGGGGAGGCGGAACGTTCTGCCGCCGCCGTGGGCCGCGCCGAGGAGTCCCTGGCGGCCGCCATAGAGGAGTTCGAGGAGCTCTCCTTCCGGCTGAGCGAGGCGGAGGCCGCCCCCGCCGAGGAGGAGCCGGACACCTCCGTGCGGGACCGGCTGGCCGCCGACGGCGCCAACGCCCGTCAGACCGAGATGGAGGCGCGGCTCCAGGTCCGTACCCACGAGGAGCGGGTCAAGGGCTTGGCCGGCCGCGCCGACGGCCTGGACCGCGCCGCCCGCGCCGAGCGCGAGGCCAGGCAGCGGGCCGCCCGGCGCAAGGCGCGTCTGGAGTACGAGGCGCAGGTCGCCTCGGCGGTGCTGAAGGGCGCGCACGGCCTGCTGGCCTGCGTCCAGGTCTCGCTGGGGCGCGCGGACGAGGAACGCGGCGCGGCCGAGCGTGCCAAGGCCGAGCGCGAGGCGGAGCTGGACACCGCGCGCCGCCAGGGCCGGGAGCTGAAGTCCGAACGGGACCGGCTGACCGACTCCGTCCACAAGGGCGAGGTGCTGGGCGCCGAGAAGCGGATGCGGGTCGAGCAGCTGGAGGGCAAGGCGCTGGAGGAGTACGGCGTCGAGCCCGAGGGCCTGGTCGCGGAGTACGGGCCGGACCAGCTCGTGCCGCCGTCCCCGCCCGCCGAGGGCGAGGTGCTGCCGGAGGACCCGGAGCACCCGCGCAACACGCCGCGCCCGTACCACCGGGGCGAGCAGGAGAAGCGGCTGAAGGCGGCGGAGAGGGCGTACCAGCAGCTGGGCAAGGTCAACCCGCTGGCGCTGGAGGAGTTCGCGGCGCTGGAGGAGCGGCACAAGTTCCTCTCGGAACAGCTGGAGGACCTGAGGAAGACCCGGGCCGACCTGCTCCAGGTGGTGAAGGAGGTGGACGAGCGGGTCGAGCAGGTCTTCACCTCCGCGTACCACGACACGGCGCGCGAGTTCGAGGGCGTGTTCTCCCGGCTCTTCCCCGGCGGCGAGGGCCGGCTGATCCTCACCGACCCCGAGAACATGCTCACCACCGGTGTGGAGGTGGAGGCCCGGCCGCCGGGCAAGAAGGTCAAGCGGCTGTCGCTGCTGTCGGGCGGCGAGCGCTCGCTGACCGCCGTGGCGCTGCTGGTGTCGATCTTCAAGGCCCGGCCGAGCCCGTTCTACGTGATGGACGAGGTCGAGGCCGCGCTGGACGACACCAACCTGCAGCGGCTCATCCGCATCATGCGTGAGCTGCAGGAGAGCTCGCAGCTGATCGTCATCACCCACCAGAAGCGGACCATGGAGGTCGCCGACGCGCTGTACGGCGTGTCCATGCGGGGCGACGGCGTGTCGAAGGTCATCAGTCAGCGCCTCAAGGACTGACTTCACGTTGTGAACGAATGCAGGGGATCTCTGGGAGATCCTCTGCTTCGTTGCGTCGAAATGGGCGGGTTTGACTTTGAAGATTGTAGGAATAAGGTCTGCAATGTTGTTTTAGCGTTCGAGTGATGGTGACTTGGGGAGTCCCGGCACTCGTTGCTCCTGCCCCCCACCTGAGGGCTCAATGCAGAGTCCGGGAGATTCACCAGTGACCACCACCGCACCGAAGTCCCAGGCGGCCGGCCGCTCCGGCGGCCATGCCGACCACCTCGGGCACGTCATCTTCATCACCGCGGCCGCCGCCATGGGCGGCTTCCTCTTCGGCTACGACAGCTCCGTCATCAACGGGGCCGTCGAGGGCATCCGCGGGAAGTACGACATCGGCTCGGCCGCGCTCGCCCAGGTCGTCGCCATCGCGCTGATCGGCTGTGCGATCGGCGCCGCCACCGCGGGCCGCGTCGCCGACCGCATCGGGCGCATCCGCGTCATGCGGATCGCCGCCGCGCTCTTCACGGTCAGCGCCGTGGGCTCCGCCCTTCCCTTCAGCCTCTGGGACCTGGCGCTGTGGCGCGTGGTCGGCGGCTTCGCCATCGGCATGGCGTCGGTGATCGGCCCCGCCTACATCGCCGAGGTCGCGCCCGCCGCGTACCGCGGCCGGCTCGGTTCCTTCCAGCAGGCCGCGATCGTGATCGGCATCGCCGTCTCCCAGCTCGTCAACTGGGGCCTGCTCCAGGCCGCCGACGGTGACCAGCGCGGTGACCTGCTGGGCGTCGAGGCGTGGCAGGTCATGCTCGGCGTGATGGTCGTGCCCGCCGTCCTGTACGGCCTGCTGTCCTTCGCGATCCCCGAGTCGCCCCGCTTCCTGATCTCCGCCGGCCGGACCGCCGACGCCGAGAAGGTGCTGCGCGACGTCGAGGGCGAGCACACCGACACGGGCGCACGGGTCGCCGAGATCCGCGAGCACATGCGCAGCGAGCACCGCTCCCGCTTCAAGGACCTGCTCGGCGGGCGCTTCGGCTTCGCCCCGATCGTGTGGGTCGGCATCGGGCTGTCGGTGTTCCAGCAGCTCGTCGGCATCAACGTGATCTTCTACTACTCGGCCACCCTCTGGCAGTCCGTGGGTGTCGACCCGAGCAGCTCGTTCTTCTACTCCTTCACCACGTCGATCATCAACATCATCGGCACCGTGATCGCGATGCTGTTCGTCGACCGGATCGGCCGCAAGCCGCTCGCCCTCATCGGTTCCGTCGGCATGGCGGTCTCGCTGGGCCTGGTCGCCTGGGCCTTCTCCCACAAGACCGGCACCGGCGGCCACATCAGCCTCCCCGGCACCGAGGGCGCCGTGGCACTCGTCGGCGCGCACGCCTTCGTGCTCTTCTTCGCCCTGTCGTGGGGCGTCGTGGTGTGGGTCTTCCTCGGCGAGATGTTCCCGAACCGGATCCGCGCCGCCGCGCTCGGCGTCGCCGCCTGCGCGCAGTGGATCGCCAACTGGGTGATCACGGCCAGTTTCCCCAGCCTGTCGGACTGGAACCTGTCGCTGACCTACGTGATCTACACGGCCTTCGCCGCGCTCTCCATCCCCTTCGTCGTCAAGTTCGTCCCGGAGACGAAGGGCAAGACCCTGGAGGAGATGGGCTGACCGGCCCCGCCCGCTTCCGCCGCGCCGCCCCCCTGGTGCCCCTCCGGGCCCGGGGGCGGCGCCGTGCGCCGGGCCGCTCGCGGCCGGGCCCGGTCAGTCCTTGAGCCGGGGCAGTACCTGCTCCGCGAACAGGCGCAGGCTCCGCCAGCCCTCCTCGACCGGCATGCCCCCGCACAACGGGTGCAGCACGAGGGCGGCGGCCGGGTCGGTGCTCGCCTCCGCGAAGGCGACGCACTCGTCGGGGGTGACCACGCGGTAGACGCCCTCGCGGCGCAGTTCCTCCGGGGAGGCCGCGCTGGAGCGCACCGCCGAGCGGATGCCGGCGGACTGCCAGGAGGCGTAGGTGGCGGCCTCGTGGAACAGGTGCCGCCCGTACTCGGCCCAGGTGCGGTCGGGGTCCTCGGACAGGTGGAGCAGCGGCACCTGCGGCGGGGGCATCAGGCACCAGCCCTCGGTGCGGTGCTCGGCGAGCTGCTCCCGGTAGTACGTCTCCAGCTCCGGGAGGTGGGCGCTGGGGAAGAACGGCAGGCCGAACCGTGCCGCCCGGCGCGCCGCGGCACGCGAGCTGCCGCCGACGATCAGCAGCGGGTGCGGGGAGCTGTGGGGGCGGGGCGTGACCCGGACGGTCCGGCCGCGGAAGACGAAGGGCTCACCGGTCCACGCCGTGAGCAGCGTCTCCAGCAGCTCGTCCTGGAGGGCGCCGCGCCGGTGCCAGTCCACCCCGAGGGCCTCGTACTCCTCCGGGCGGTAGCCGATGCCGGCGACGGTGACCAGCCGGCCGCCGCCGACGTGGTCGAGCACCGCGAGGTCCTCCGCCAGCCGCAGCGGGTCGTACAGCGGTCCGATCAGCGCGGAGACGGTGACCGCGATCCGGCGGGTCGCGCCGAGGACCGCCCCCGCGAAGGTCAGGGGCGAGGGCAGCCAGCCGTCGGGGGAGCCGTGGTGCTCCTCGGTCTGGAGGGTGGCGACGCCGTGTTCGTCGGCGTACGCGGCCATCTCCAGGGCGGCCCGGTAGCGGTGGCTCAGCGCCCCGGGCGCGGCCGCGGGGTCGACGAGGTTGAAACGTACGACAGTGGCGGGCATGCGCCGACGTTAGCTGACGAACCGTCAGATGAACAGAGTCACGGACGCCCGCCGGGTGGCTCCCGGGAGGGCGCGCCGCGTGACCGATACTGGACGGGTTATGGAAACCGTCATTCTTGCCGTAGTCATCGCCCTGGTCGTGATCCTGGCGGCCGGCGGGCTGGTGGTGGGCAGCCGCCGCAGGAAGCAGCTGCCCCCCGCACCGCCCACCGAGCAGCCGACGATCACCGCGCCCCCCGCCGAACCGCAGATCGGCGACGAGGCGGAGGCCCCGCGGGACGAACCCCGCCGGACCATCGAAGAGGTCGAGCTCCCCGAGTCGGAAGACGCCTCCGCCGGCGGCGTCCTCGTCGAGGAGCGCCCGGCCGCCCCCGAGATCGAGCGGCCCGAGCCCACCGCCGGCCGTCTGGTGCGGCTGCGCTCCCGGCTCTCGCGCTCGCAGAACGCGCTCGGCAAGGGGCTGCTCACGCTGCTCGCGCGCGAGCACCTCGACGAGGACACGTGGGAGGAGGTCGAGGACACCCTGCTCACCGCGGACGTCGGGGTCGCCCCCACCCAGGAACTCGTGGAGCGGCTGCGCACCCGGGTGAAGGTGCTCGGCACCCGCACCCCCGCCGACCTGCGGCAGCTGCTGCGCGAGGAACTGCTGACCCTGATCGGCACGGATCTGGACCGCACGCTCCACACGGACGGGCTGCCGAACGGGGACGGGGCCGACCAGCCGGCCGTGCTGATGGTCGTCGGCGTCAACGGCACCGGCAAGACCACCACCACCGGCAAGCTCGCCCGGGTCCTGGTGGCCGACGGCCGCAGCGTCGTGCTGGGCGCCGCCGACACCTTCCGTGCCGCCGCCGCGGACCAGCTGCAGACCTGGGGCGAGCGCGTCGGCGCCCGCACCGTGCGCGGTCCCGAGGGCGGCGACCCGGCGTCGGTCGCCTTCGACGCGGTGAAGGAGGGCATCGCCGAGGGTGCGGACGTCGTGCTCATCGACACCGCGGGCCGGCTGCACACCAAGACCGGCCTGATGGACGAGCTCGGCAAGGTCAAGCGCGTCGTGGAGAAGCACGGCCCGGTGGACGAGGTCCTGCTGGTCCTGGACGCCACGACGGGTCAGAACGGACTGGTGCAGGCCCGGGTCTTCGCCGAGGTCGTCGACATCACCGGCATCGTGCTCACCAAGCTCGACGGCACCGCCAAGGGCGGCATCGTCGTCGCCGTCCAGCGCGAGCTGGGCGTTCCGGTCAAGCTGATCGGCCTGGGCGAGGGGGCGGACGACCTCGCGCCGTTCGAGCCCGAGGCCTTCGTGGACGCGCTGATCGGCTCGTAGCCGGCGGCGTCCGCGGACGAGCGGACATGTGGACAAGGGGCGCACTCCCACGAGTGCGCCCCTTGCTCGTTGTTCACGCGTACGCGCGGTCCCGGTGGCAGACGTACGCCAGCGTGCCGAGCAGCAGCCGGGCCTCCGGCGGCTGGCGGGCGGCGTCCAGCGCCGGCGGCCGCACCCAGCGGACCGGGCCGAGGCCGCCGAGGTCGGAGGGCGGGGCGGTCACGTGGTCGCCCGGCCCGAGGCAGCGCAGGTCGAGGTCGGCGTCGTCCCAGCCCATGCGGTACAGCAGGTGCGGGAGCTCGGCGGCGGCCCCCGGCGCGACGAAGAACTGCGCCCGGCCGTCCGGGGTGGCGATGACCGGGCCGAGACGCAGCCCCATGCGCTCCAGGCGCACCACGGCGCGTACGCCGGATCGTTCCGCCACGTCGATCACGTCGAAGGCGCGTCCCACGGGGAGCATCAGCGCCGCGCCCGGCACGCGCTCCCAGGCGGCCACGGCCTCCTCGAGGGTGGCCCCGGCCGGCACCTCGTCGGCGAACTCCAGTGCGTGGGCGCCCGGTGCCTTGCACCCCGGGTCACCGCAGGAGCACTGCCCGCCCCCGCGCGTGGCGCGCGCACCCGGCGCCACCGCCCATCCGCACAACCCGGTGTACTCCGCCACGGTGGTGCACGCCGAGGCGTGCGTCCGGCGGCGCGCGCCGGAGCGGATGTGTCGCATCTCCCGCATGCTGCCGATCGTGAAGCCCATGACACCCCCAACGGGTCGCAGTTGCCGATGGTTACGCCCGTGCCTGATCGGCATGTGTCAAGTGAATCGCGCCGTGTGCACATGTAGTTCATTCGAAGGGGTGGCGAATGGTGGCGTTTTCGCTGGAGGCATCGCCGGATGGGTGATCGTAGGATTACTTTCGGTTTGCAAGCCCCGGAAGTGTGCGGGCCGGCGGGTATGCCGGAGGCAAGACTCGTAGGACACTGAGGCACATGGGGGCCAGGCAGGCAACGGCCCTCATCCCCGGAGGTGTTGGGCGACGGAATGGGGGCGTCACGGTGGGCGGCACACAGGACAAGCAGCCCAACGCGCAGTTGACCTCTTGGTTTGTGCGCAGCGGCTGGTCCAAGGGCGAACTCGCCCGTCAGGTGAACCGCAGAGCACGCCAGATGGGCGCGCTGCACGTCAGCACGGACACCTCACGGGTGCGCCGCTGGCTGGACGGCGAACAGCCGCGCGAACCCATCCCGCGCATCCTGTCCGAGCTGTTCTCCGAACGCTTCGGCACCGTCGTCCCGGTGGAGGACCTCGGCCTGCGCCCCGCCCACCAGCCGCCCGCCGCGACCGGCGTGGACCTGCCGTGGGCCGGGCCGCAGACGGTCCAGCTGATCAACGAGTTCTCCCGCAGCGACCTGATGCTCGGCCGCCGCGGCTTCCTCGGGACCTCCCTGGCGCTGGCCGCCGGCCCCGCCCTCGTCGAGCCGATGCAGCGCTGGCTGGTGCCCACCCCCGCGTCCGGCGCCGACGTCCCCCCGCCGCGCGAGTCCGGCGGCAGGGTCCGGCTCTCCGAGCCCGAGCTGGAGCTGCTGGAGGCCACCACGGTGATGTTCCGGCAGTGGGACAACCAGTGCGGCGGCGGCCTGCGCCGCAAGGCCGTGGTGGGCCAGCTGCACGAGGTCACCGACCTGCTCCAGGAGTCCCATCCGCAGTCCGTCGCCAAGCGGCTCTACCGCGTCACCGCGGAGCTCGCCGCGCTCGCCGGCTGGATGTCCTACGACGTCGGCCTGCACCCCACGGCGCAGAAGTACCTGGTCCTGGCCCTGCACGCGGCCAAGGAGGCGGACGACCGCCCGCTGGGTGCCTTCGTCCTGTCCAGCATGAGCCGCCAGATGATCCACCTGGACCGGCCCGACGACGCACTGGAACTCATCCACCTGGCGCAGTACGGCAGCAGGGACAGCGCGACCGCCACCACCCAGGCGATGCTGTACGCGATGGAGGCCCGCGCCTACGCCAACATGGGCCAGGTCAGCAAGTGCCACCGCGCCGTGCGGATGGCCGAGGACTCCTACACCGACTCCCGCCCCACCGAGGACCCGGACTGGATCAGCTTCTTCAACGAGGCCGAGCTCAACGCCGAGAACGCCCACTCCTACCGTGACCTGGCGTACGTGGCCGGCCGCAGCCCCACGTACGCCTCGCTGGCCCACCCGGTGATGCAGCGGGCCGTCGAGCTCTTCTCCCAGGACACCGTCCACCAGCGCGCCTACGCCCTCAATCTGATCGGCATGGCCACCGTGCACCTGCTCCAGCGGAGCCCGGAGGAGGCCGCCGGCCTCACCGTCCAGGCCATCGACGTCGCCAAGCACGTGCGCTCCGAGCGGGTGAACACCCGCATCCGCAAGACCGCCGACACCGCGCTGCGCGACTACGGCAAGATCGCCGAGGTCGCCCAGCTCAGCGAGCGCCTGGCGTCCGACCTCCCCGAGGTCGCCGGGACCGCCTGACCCGGCGGTCCACCCCGAACCCCGGCCGCGGCCGGCCATCCCGACAGCCCGACTCGGCTCCCCCATGCCAGGTCAACCGGGTGGCCCGCCGCGGCCGGTCCTCGTTCACCGACCCGTCCGTTCGACGGCGTGGCGAGGTTTGTACACCCCGGCCCGCGCGGCACGTATACAGCTCGTCGGCCCGCCCGAGGGGTCACGGAGTCGTGACGGCGTCGTCATGGCGGCGCCCGCTGGGGTGGCGGTTCATCCCGACGTAACACGGACGACTTCTTCGTCACGGTTCCGAAACACCCGATGGCGTCGACGGAAACCCGGCTGGGACAACCTCATGGCGAAAACCGGCCCATCGAGCCCACTTCCCGCACGGGCCGTTCGGATGACGAGGAGACGCCGATGGCAGCAGGCTTCTTGACGCTTGCCGCAGATACGCCCACGCTCGACAGCGGTAGCACGGCGTTCATGCTGCTGAGCGCAGCGCTGGTGCTCGTGATGACCCCCGGTCTCGCCTTCTTCTACGGCGGCATGGTGCGGGTCAAGAGCGTGCTGAACATGCTGATGATGAGCTTCATCGCCATCGGCATCGTCACCGTGCTGTGGACGCTCTACGGTTTCACCGTCGCATTCGACTCCGGCAACGCCTTCTTCGGCGGCTTCGACTGGGCCGGCATGCGCAACATCGGGATCTCCCAGCTGTGGGACGGCTACACCATCCCGGTCTACGTCTTCGCCGTCTTCCAGCTGATGTTCGCGATCATCACGCCCGCCCTGATCAGCGGCGCCCTCGCGGACCGGGTGAAGTTCACCGCCTGGTCGCTCTTCGTGGCCCTGTGGGCGACGGTCGTGTACTTCCCGGTCGCCCACATGGTCTGGGCGTCGGACGGCTTCCTCTTCACCCGCGGCGTGATCGACTTCGCCGGCGGTACGGCGGTGCACATCAACGCCGGTGCCGCGGCGCTCGGCGTGATCCTCGTCATCCGCAAGCGCGTGGGCTTCAAGAAGGACCCGTTCCGCCCGCACAACCTGCCGCTGGTCATGCTCGGCGCCGGCCTGCTGTGGTTCGGCTGGTTCGGGTTCAACGCCGGCTCGTGGCTCGCCTCCGACGGCGTCGCGGCCGTGGCCTTCACCAACACCCAGGTCGCCACCGCCTCCGCGATGCTCGGCTGGCTCGCCTACGAGAAGATCAAGCACGGCTCCTTCACCACCCTGGGCGCCGCCTCCGGCGCGGTCGCCGGTCTGGTCGCCATCACCCCGGCCTGCGGCTCGGTCAGCCCGCTCGGCGCGATCGCGGTCGGTGTCATCGCCGGTGTGGCCTGCGCCGCCGCGGTCGGCCTGAAGTACAAGTTCGGCTACGACGACTCCCTCGACGTGGTCGGCGTCCACATGGTCGGCGGCATCGTCGGCTCCCTGCTCATCGGCTTCTTCGCCACCGGCGGGGTCGGCCAGACCGCCAAGGGCGTCTTCTACGGCGGCGGCTTCGACCAGCTGTGGAAGCAGTTCCTGGGTGTCGGCGTGGTCCTGTTCTACTCGCTGATCGCCTCGGCGATCCTTGCCAAGCTCATCGACCTGGTGATCGGATTCACCGTCAGCGAGGACACCGAGGTCGCGGGCATCGACCAGGCCGAGCACGCGGAGACCGGCTACGACTTCGCGGGCGTGGCCGGCGCGGTCCGCTCCGCCCTCTCCTCCCTGGACAGCAGCAGCGGCAGCGGCACCCAGGTGACCGACGCCCCGTCGAAGAAGGTGGACGCGTGAAGCTCATCACCGCGGTCGTGAAGCCGCACCGGCTGGACGAGATCAAGGAGGCGCTCCAGGCCTTCGGCGTCCAGGGCCTGACGGTCACCGAGGCCAGTGGCTACGGCCGCCAGCGGGGCCACACCGAGGTCTACCGTGGTGCCGAGTACACCGTGGACCTGGTGCCCAAGATCCGCATCGAGGTGCTCGTCGAGGACGGCGACGCCGACCAGCTGATCGACGTCATCGTCAAGGCCGCCCGCACCGGCAAGATCGGTGACGGCAAGGTCTGGAGCATCCCGGTCGAGACCGCCGTACGGGTCCGGACCGGGGAGCGCGGTCCGGACGCGCTCTGAGGACGCGGGGGCGCGGCCGGGACTCCGGCCGCGCCCTTTCGCACCACCGAACCCGAGCAGTTCCACCGCACGGCCTGCGACTGGAGACAGTGTGACGGAGAACGTCGACGCGAAAGCCCACGACGGACACGCCCCTGCAGGCTATGCGGCGGCCCGGCTGGCCCTCCTGAACGGCGAGGGCCCGTCCGGGCCGCCGCGGCGCAAGGCGCTGGCCTCCCTGACCGACGCCTGGCTCGCCGACCTCGCCCGCGGCGCGGCCGACCGGACCGGGGCGCGGGGCTGGTCGCTGGTCGCCGTCGGCGGCTACGGCAGGGGGGAGCTCTCCCCGCGCAGCGACCTCGACCTGCTGCTGCTCCACGACGGCTCCGCCGGGCCCGCGGACGTCGCCGGCCTCGCCGACGGGATCTGGTACCCGGTCTGGGACCTGGGCGTCGCCCTCGACCACTCCGTCCGCACCCCCGCCGAGGCCCGCAAGACCGCCGCCGAGGACCTCAAGGTCCAGCTCGGCCTCCTCGACGCCCGCCACATCGCGGGCGACGCCGCCCTCACGGCCTCCCTGCGCACCGCGGTGCTCGCCGACTGGCGCAACCAGGCGCCCAAGCGGCTCCCCGCGCTCCACGAGCTGTGCCTGGAGCGCGCCGAACGCCACGGCGAGCTCTCGTACCTGCTGGAGCCCGACCTCAAGGAGGCCCGCGGCGGGCTGCGCGACGCCACCGCCCTGCGCGCCGTCGCCGCCTCCTGGCTCGCCGACGCGCCCCGCGAGGGCCTGGAGGACGCCCGGACCCGGCTGCTCGACGCCCGGGACGCCCTCCACCTGGTGACCGGCCGCGCCACCGACCGGCTGGCCCTGCAGGAGCAGGACCAGGTGGCCGGCGCACTCGGCCTGCTCGACGCCGACGCGCTCCTGCGCCAGGTGTACGAGGCCGCCCGGACCGTCGGCTACGCCTTTGACGTCACCTGGCGCGAGGTCGGCCGGGTCCTGCGCTCCCGCCAGATGCGGCCCCGCCGCCGCGGGCTGCTCGGCCGCTCCCGTCCCGAACAGAGCACGAACGGGCCCGAGCGCACCCCGCTGGCCGACGGCGTCGTGGAGCACGAGGGCGAGGCCGTCCTCGCGCTCACGGCCAGGCCCGAGCGCGACCCGGTGCTGCCGCTGCGCGCCGCCGCGGCCGCCGCCGAGCACGGCGTACCGCTGTCGCTGCACGCGGTCCGCCGGCTGAGCGTGGCCCAGGCCACCCGGCCGCTGCCGGTGCCGTGGCCCGCCGAGGCCCGCGAACAGCTCGTGACGCTGCTCGGCGCGGGGGAGTCCACCGTCCAGGTGTGGGAGGCACTGGAGGCCGCGGGCATGATCACGCGGCTGCTCCCCGACTGGGAACGGGTCCGCTGCCGCCCGCAGCGCAACGCGGTGCACATCTGGACCGTCGACCGGCACCTCATCGAGTGCGCGGTGCGCGCCTCGCGCCTGACCCGCCGGGTGGGCCGCCCCGACCTGCTGCTCATCGCCGCCCTGCTGCACGACATCGGCAAGGGCTGGCCAGGCGACCACTCCGAGGCCGGCGAGGTCATCGCCCGCGACGTGGCGGCCCGCTTCGGCTTCGGCCGCGCCGACGTGGAGACGCTGGCCCTGCTGGTCCGCCACCACCTGCTGCTGATCGAGACCGCGACCCGGCGCGACCTGGACGACCCTGCCACCGTGCAGAGCGTCGCCGAGGCCGTCCGAGACTCCGAGACGCTGGAGCTGCTCCACGCGCTGACCGAGGCGGACGCCCTCGCCACCGGGCCGGCCGCCTGGAGCGCCTGGCGGTCCTCACTCGTCGGCGACCTGGTCAAGCGGGTCGCCGCCGTGCTGGTGAGCGGGGCGGTGCCCGGGCCCGCCGACCCCGAGCCCACCGCGGAGGAGGAGCGCCTGGCGGTCGAGGCGGCGCGCACCGGGGGCCCGGTCATCGCGCTGCACGCCCACGCCGAGCCCGACCCCGACGGGGTCCCGCGGACCGCGGACGGCGAACCCGAGCCCGTCGGCGTGGAGCTGCTGCTCGCCGTCCCCGACCGGCCCGGGCTGCTGGCGGCGGCGGCGGGCGTGCTCGCCCTGCACCGGCTCACCGTCCGGGCCGCCGACCTGCGCGCGGTCGACCCCATCCACCAGGGCCCGGTGACCCTCCTGCGCTGGCGGGTGGCCGCCGAGTACGGCTCGCTGCCCGAGGCGGCACGGCTGCGCAACGACTTCGCCCGGGCCTTCGCGGGCTCCCTCGACATCGAGGCACGGCTGGCGGAGCGGGAGTCCGCGTACCCCCGCCGTCGCGGGGTCACGCCCCCTCCGCCCCGCGTCACCGTCGCCCCCGGCAGCTCCAGCGCCGCGACCGTCATCGAGGTCCGCGCCCACGACGCCCCGGGGCTGCTGCACCGCATCGGCCGGGCCCTGGAGTCCACCGGCGTGAACGTCAGGTCCGCCCGGATCAGTACGCTCGGCGCCAACGCGGTGGACGCGTTCTACGTCACGGACACCGAGGGCGATCCGCTTCCCGACGTACGGGCGGCCGAGGTCGCCGACGAGGTGGAGCGGGCCCTGCGCTGACGCGGTGGAGACCATTCGCGGCCCGGGCGGATACCCTTGAGGACGACCTATCACCCGCCCCCGACCTGAGGATCCGCGACCGACGTGTTCGACACCCTTTCCGACCGCCTCGCAGCGACGTTCAAGAACCTCCGGGGCAAGGGCCGCCTTTCCGAGGCGGACATCGACGCCACCGCGCGCGAGATCCGCATCGCGCTGCTGGAGGCGGACGTCGCGCTGCCGGTGGTGCGCGCCTTCATCAAGCAGGTCAAGGAGCGGGCGACCGGGGCCGAGGTCTCCCAGGCGCTGAACCCCGCCCAGCAGGTCATCAAGATCGTCAACGACGAGCTCGTGGGCATCCTCGGCGGTGAGACCCGCCGGCTGCGGTTCGCCAAGCAGCCGCCGACCGTGATCATGCTGGCCGGTCTGCAGGGTGCGGGCAAGACGACGCTGGCCGGCAAGCTCGGCCGCTGGCTGCAGGGCCAGGGCCACGCCCCGCTGCTGGTCGCCGCGGACCTCCAGCGTCCCAACGCCGTCAACCAGCTCCAGGTCGTCGCGGAGCGGGCGGGCGTCGCGGTCTTCGCGCCGGAGCCCGGCAACGGTGTGGGCGATCCGGTCCAGGTCGCCAAGGACTCCCTCGACCACGCCCGCACCAAGCAGTACGACGTCGTCATCGTCGACACCGCCGGCCGCCTCGGCATCGACGCCGAGATGATGCAGCAGGCCGCGGACATCCGCGACGCCGTGCAGCCCGACGAGATCCTCTTCGTCGTCGACGCCATGATCGGACAGGACGCGGTCAACACCGCCGAGGCCTTCCGTGACGGCGTCGGCTTCGACGGCGTGGTGCTCTCCAAGCTCGACGGCGACGCCCGCGGTGGTGCGGCGCTCTCCATCGCGCACGTCACCGGCCGCCAGATCATGTTCGCCTCCAACGGCGAGAAGCTGGACGACTTCGACGCCTTCCACCCCGACCGGATGGCCTCGCGCATCCTGGGCATGGGTGACGTCCTCAGCCTGATCGAGAAGGCCGAGCAGACCTTCAGCCAGGCCGAGGCCCAGAAGATGGCCGAGAAGCTGGCCAAGGGTCCCAAGGAGTTCACCCTCGACGACTTCCTCCAGCAGATGGAGCAGGTCCGCAAGATGGGCTCGATCTCCAAGCTGCTCGGCATGCTCCCGGGCATGGGCCAGATCAAGGACCAGATCAACAACCTCGACGAGCGCGACGTGGACCGCACGGCCGCGATCATCAAGTCGATGACCCCGGGTGAGCGCCAGGACCCCACGATCATCAACGGCTCCCGCCGCGCCCGCATCGCCCGCGGTTCGGGTGTGGACGTCAGCGCCGTGAAGAGCCTGGTGGAGCGGTTCTTCGAGGCCCGCAAGATGATGTCGCGGATGGCGCAGGGCGGTATCCCGGGGATGCCCGGCATGCCGGGGCTGGGCGGCGGCGCACGTCAGAAGAAGCAGCAGAAGAAGGCCAAGGGCAAGCGGCAGAGCGGCAACCCGCTCAAGCGCGCCGAGCAGGAGAAGGCCGACGCCGCCCGTCGCGAGCAGCAGCAGGCCGGTGGCGCCTTCGGCCTGCCGGCCGGCCAGGACGGCCAGAACTTCGAACTGCCCGACGAGTTCAAGAAGTTCATGGGCTGACCCAGGCCCGTGTCCGTACGGCGGCGGCGCCCCCTGCGCAGGGGGCGCCGCCGCCGCGCGTGCATCATGGACCCATGCGCGTACACATCCGTCCCCCGGAGCCGGCCGACGCCCCCGCCTACCGGGAGGCGGTGCTGCGCTCCGCCGAGCACGTCGGCCGGTGGAACCCGGTCGAACCCGACGGGCTGCCCGAACTGCTGCGGCGCCAGGGGCCCGTGCTGCGGACGTTCCTAATCCTCGACGAGGAGAGCGGCGGGATCGTCGGCAAGTGCAACGTGGCCAACATCGTCATGGGGCGCTTCCGCAACGGCAGCCTGGGCTACGACAGCTACGTGCCCTTCGCCGGGACCGGGCGGATGAGCGAGGGCCTGCGGCTGGTCGTCGACCGCTGCTTCGCCCCCGAACCGCGGGGCCTGGGCCTGCACCGGCTGGAGATCAACGTGCAGCCGGAGAACGAACGGTCCGTCGCCATGGCCAAGCGCCTCGGTTTCCGCCACGAGGGCTTCACGCCCCGGATGCTCTACCTGAACGACGCCTGGCGCGATCACGAGCGCTTCGCGCTCACCGCCGAGGAGTGGCCGGGGGTCTGAGGGGCGCCGGAGCGGCACTGTCCTTATTGTCGGGATATGGGCAATCCCGTACCGCCCCGGCAGAATCCGGACGATCCATGGCGGACGGAGGGCGCGCCAGCCTCGCCGCCCACCCGGCGACGGCGCCGCATGGGCGGCTGGGGCGGCATGATCCTGACGGCGCTCGTCGTCTTCCTCATCACCGACCTGGTGCTCTCGTTCTTCACCGGGTCCCGGCCGACCACGATCTCGTACACCGAGTTCAACCGGCAGCTGGCCACGGACAACATCTCGAAGATCTACTCCAAGGGCGACTCCATCGAGGGGCAGCTCAAGAAGAAGCAGGACGTGCCGGGGGCGGACGAGGGCACGTACATGCAGTTCAAGACCCAGCGGCCGGTCTTCGCCGACGACGACCTGTGGGCGACCCTGACGAAGAACAAGGTCACCGTCACCGCCGAACCCGTGGTCCAGCAGCGCGGCCTGCTCTACAACCTGCTGCTCTCGCTCGCCCCGGTGCTGCTGCTGGTCCTGCTCTGGCTCTACGTCTCCCGCCGGATGAGCAAGCTCGCGGGCGGGCTCGGCGGCCTGGGCGGCCTCGGCCGCAGGGCCCCGCCGACGCCGGTCGTCCCGGAGGCGGGCCGCCGCACCACCTTCGCCGACGTGGCGGGCATCGACGAGGTGGAGGCCGAGCTCAACGAGGTCGTCGACTTCCTCAAGCGCCCGCAGGCCTACCGGGCGCTCGGGGCGCGGATGCCGCGCGGCGTGCTGCTCGCAGGACCGCCCGGCACCGGAAAGACCCTGCTCGCCCGGGCCGTGGCCGGCGAGGCCGACGTACCGTTCTTCTCCGCCTCCGCCTCCGAGTTCATCGAGATGATCGTCGGGGTCGGCGCGGGCCGGGTGCGCGAGCTGTTCGCCGAGGCCCGCAAGGTCGCCCCGGCGATCATCTTCATCGACGAGATCGACACCATCGGCCGTGCCCGCGGCGCCGCGGGCGGCATCGGCGGCCACGACGAACGGGAGCAGACCCTCAACCAGATCCTCACCGAGATGGACGGCTTCTCCGGCTCCGAGGGCGTCGTCGTCACGGCCGCCACCAACCGGCCCGACGTCCTCGACCCCGCCCTGACCCGGCCCGGCCGCTTCGACCGCGTCGTCCACGTCAGCCCGCCCGACCGTACGGGCCGCGAGGCGATCCTCCGCATCCACCTGCGCCAGGTCCCCCTGGAGGGCGGCATCGACCTGACCGCGGTGGCCCGTGCGACGCCGGGGATGACGGGCGCCGAACTCGCCAACCTCGCCAACGAGGCCGCGCTGCTCGCCGTCAAGCGCGGCAAGGGCGCCGTCGGGCAGGGCGAGCTCTCCGACGCCCTGGAGAAGGTGCAGCTGGGCGCGGCACGCCCGCTCGTGATCCCCATCGAGGAGCGCCGCCGTACCGCCTACCACGAGTCCGGGCACGCCCTGCTCGGCATGCTGCACCCGGGCGCCGACCCCGTACGCAAGATCACCATCGTCCCGCGCGGCCGCGCCCTCGGCGTCACCCTCTCCACCCCCGACTCCGACCGCTACGCGTACACCGAGGAGTACCTGCGCGGCCGGATCATCGGCGCGCTCGGCGGCATGGCCGCCGAGCACGTCGTCTTCGGGGTGATCACCACCGGCGCCGAGAACGACCTGGAGCAGGTCACCAACGTCGTCCGGGGCATGGTCGGCCGCTGGGGCATGAGCGAGAAGGTCGGCCCGCTCTCGGCGATCCCGGCCGACTCCCAGCAGCCCTACGGACTGTCCGCCGCCCCCGCCACCCTCGACGTGATCGACGCCGAGATGCGCAGGATCGTGGACGAGTGCTACGGGACGGCCTGCCGGCTGCTGGGCCGGCACCGCGAGCAACTGGACGCCCTCGCGGAGCGGCTGCTGGAGGCCGAGACGCTGGAGGAGGACGAGGCCTACGAGGCGGCGGGCATCCCACGGCTCGCGAAGGCCGTCGAGTAGCCGCCGTACGGTCGCGCGGGAACGCTGCGGCTACACGCGGGCCACCAGGTAACGGAACACGTTCTCCATCCGGACCGTGCCGTCGCCGCGCCGGTACGCGTGCAGCGCCTCGCGCAGCTCCTTGCGCACCTGGTCCTCGTCGGTGGCCGCCACGGCGGCGTCGAAGAGCCCGGTCGACACCAGGCCGCGCACCGCGCTGTCCATGTCGGGGTAGCCGAACGGGCAGGACACCCGCCCCGAGCCGTCCGGACGCAGCCCCGCATCCCGCGCCAGCTCCTCCAGGTCGTCACGGCCGCTGAGCCGGACCGCGGCGGTGGTGCCGCGCGGCTCGGCCAGCCGTGCCGCGACCCGCAGCACCCGCCCGGTGGCGCAGCGCTCGGGCGGCCCCCAGCCGGCCAGCACGACCGGGGTGCCCCGCTCGGCCAGGCCCGCCGCGGCGCCGAGCGCCGGGACCAGCGCCGCCGGCGCCGTCCCCGGGTCGAGGGCGGTGACCATCGTGAACGGTGCCCCCTCCGGTACGGGGACCTCCTCCGGGCCGCCCGCCACGAGCCGCGTGCGCCCGCCGCGCGACCGTGCAGGCGCGCCCCACTGCGGCTCGGGCAGCAGCCGCTGCCGGGCCAGTTCGAGGCGCCGTTCGTCCGGATCGCACCCCGTGACCGCCGCGCCCCGGGCCGAGGCCATGAGCAGCGCGAGTCCCGATCCGCACCCGATGCCGAGCAGCCGGGTGCGGGGGCCGACCTCCAACCGCTCGTGCACCGCCTCGTAGAGCGGTACGAGCATCCGCTCCTGGATCTCCGCCCAGTCACGCGCCCTGCCGTCGGTCCGGTGTGTCCGTGGGTGCCGTGCGAGCGTAGGTGTCATCGAGCGCCCCAATCAGCCGCGTCGCCGTCTCGCCGAAAGCCTTCCTCGTACGCCCCCCGGTTACGCCGCGCACCGTCTTCGTCACGCCGCGCATGCCCCCGGAGCCAGCCAACTCCCCTTCCGGGCCGTAGTCCAGAGGTTTGAAGGTGAGGATTGGGCCGATTCCCGACCCCGCCGATTCACGTCCGGTGCCGCTGTCCCCGTACCATCTGCGGCATGGCAAAGGCTCCCGTACTCACACCCCAGGCGGACGACTTCCCGCGCTGGTACCAGGACCTGATCAACAAGGCCGAGCTGGCCGACAACGGCCCGGTGCGCGGCACCATGGTCATCCGGCCGTACGGGTACTCGCTGTGGGAGCGGATGCAGCAGGAGATGGACGCGCGGATCAAGGAGGCGGGTGCCCAGAACGCGTACTTCCCGCTCTTCATCCCGCAGTCCTACCTGACCCGGGAGGCCGAGCACGTCGAGGGCTTCGCGCCGGAGCTGGCCGTGGTCACCCACGGCGGCGGCAAGGAGCTGGAGGAGCCGGTCGTCGTCCGGCCCACCTCCGAGACGATCATCAACGAGTACTTCTCCAAGTGGGTGCAGAGCTACCGCGACCTGCCCCTGCTCATCAACCAGTGGGCCAACGTGGTCCGTTGGGAGATGCGCTCGCGGCTCTTCCTCCGTACGAGTGAGTTCCTGTGGCAGGAGGGCCACACCGCGCACGCCACCTACGAGGACGCCCGCGACTACGCCGCGATGATCCACCGCGACGTGTACGGCGACTTCATGACCGACGTCCTCGGCATCGACGTGGTCCTCGGCCGCAAGACCGCCCGCGAGCGCTTCGCCGGCGCCATCAACACCCTCACCCTCGAGGGCATGATGGGCGACGGCAAGGCGCTGCAGATGGGCACCAGCCACGAGCTGGGCACCAACTTCGCCAAGGCCTTCAACACCTCCTACCTGTCGAAGGAGGGGCAGCAGGAGCTGGTCTGGCAGACCTCCTGGGGCGTGTCGACCCGCATGGTCGGCGGCCTGATCATGTCCCACGGCGACGACAACGGACTGCGCGTGCCGCCGCGGCTGGCGCCGGTGCAGGCCGTCATCCTGGCGATCAAGGGCGACGACGCGGTCGTCGCCAAGGTCCGCGAGATCGGCGACCGGCTCAAGGCCGCCGGCGTGCGGGTCCAGGTCGACGTGCGCACCGACACCCCGTTCGGCCGCCGCGCCGTGGACTGGGAGCTCAAGGGCGTCCCCGTCCGCGTGGAGGTCGGCCCGCGCGACCTGGAGAACGGCACCGCGATGCTCGCCCGCCGCATCCCCGGGGGCAAGGAGCCGGTGGCGATCGACGAGCTGACCGCGCTGGTGCCCAAGGCGCTGGAGGAGGACCAGGCCACGCTGCTGCGCCAGTCCCGCGAGCGCCGCGAGTCCCGCACCGTGGACGTCAAGACGATCGCCGAGGCCGCCGAGGCCGCGGCCACCGGCTGGGCCCGCATCCCCTGGGCCGACCTCGGCCCGGAGGGCGAGGCCAGGCTGGCCGAGCAGGGCGTGTCCGTGCGCTGCCTGCTGACCGAGGACGGCCAGGTTCCGGAAACGGACGACGCGCCGGGTACCGCGGCGATCGTCGCGCGGGCATACTGACCGTCAACTGACTGAAAAGCGACGTACGTAATCGGCAGTACGTCCACGCTTGAGGCGGGTGCGTGACTTCTCCACTGTCCTCCGCACCCGCCCTCAGCCGTACGCATCATCCGGAACTGACTAGTACGTGCAAAATATTTGGGATGGCCCGGTATCGGAACACAGGGCGCCCCCGGCTCGTTGTCACGACGTGAGCACGACACCACCAGTCCTCGCCGCCGAGCTGGCAGTCGCATGGGCCGACATTCAACGGCACCATCCCGAACTGCCCGACCTGGCCGCCCCCGAGTCCCTGATCGGAGAGTCCTCGTCCGCGTGCGGCACGGAGCTCTCCTTCGAGCGCCTGCTGCACGAGGCCGTCCACGGAGTCGCCGCCGCGCGCGGCGTCCGGGACACCTCGCGGGCAGGCCGCTACCACAACCGTCGATTCCTGGCCATCGCCGACGAGCTCGGCCTGGACCACTCCGAGGAGCCGCACCCCAGCAGCGGCTTCTCCCTGGTCCAGCTGCGCCCGGACACCAAGAAGCGCTACCGGGCGACGATCGACCGGTTGCAGCGCGCGCTCAGAGCGCACACCGTGGCGACCGCCGCCGACACCGCCCGCAGTTTCCGCGGGCCCGCCGCCCGGCACGGGTCCTCGGGCGGAGGCGTACGGGTGAAGGCGGTCTGCGACTGCGGACGCAACGTCCGGGTCGTGCCGTCGGTCCTCGCGCAGGCGCCGATCGTCTGCGGGGCGTGCGGTACGCCGTTCCGGATTCCGGAGGCCGCGGCGGTCGCGTGAGCGCCCGCCGCGGCACGGGGGCGGCACCGTACGGGGACGGCGCCGGTGGGGTCACCGGCGTGCGGCGGCATGCCCGCCGTATGGCAGAATGGTCAGCTGAGCACTCGGCAGCCGTGCAGGACCCCTCTCTCCTTCGGCTGACGCGTCCGTCGGGCAACCGGCTCCACAACCCCACGTGGTGGTCCGGCCTGCCCAACCACGTCAACTCCAGGAGAACCCACTCCCGTGGCAGTCAAGATCAAGCTGAAGCGTCTGGGCAAGATCCGTTCGCCTCACTACCGCATCGTCGTCGCCGACTCCCGTACCCGCCGTGATGGCCGGGCCATCGAGGAGATCGGTCTGTACCACCCCGTCCAGAACCCGTCGCGCATCGAGGTCAACGCCGAGCGCGTCGCGTACTGGCTGGGTGTCGGCGCGCAGCCGACCGAGCCCGTGCTCGCCATCCTGAAGAAGACCGGCGACTGGCAGAAGTACAAGGGCGAGCCGGCCCCGGCCCCGCTCCTGGTCGCCGAGCCCAAGGCCGACAAGCGCGCCCTCTTCGAGGCCGCCGCCAAGGACGCCGGTGACGGGTCCAAGGGCGAGGCCATCACCCAGAAGGCGAAGAAGTCCGACAAGAAGGACGAGGCCGCCGAGGCGGCCGAGTCGACCGAGGCCTGATCGTGCTCGAGGAGGCCCTCGAACACCTGGTCAAGGGCATCGTCGACAACCCCGACGACGTGCAGGTCGCCGAGCGCACCCTGCGTCGGGGGAAGGTCCTGGAGGTCCGGGTGCACCCCGACGACCTCGGCAAGGTGATCGGCCGCAACGGCCGCACCGCCCGCGCCCTGCGCACGGTCGTGGGCGCGATCGGCGGACGCGGTGTCCGCGTCGACCTCGTCGACGTGGACCACGTCCGCTGAGGTACGCAGCACCGGCACGGGCCGGGGGTGGCACTTGGGCCGCCCCCGGCCCGTGGCCGTATCCGACACGTGAGCACAGGAGCGCGATCAAGTGCAGCTGGTAGTGGGACGCATCGGTCGCGCCCATGGCATCAAGGGCGAGGTCTCGGTGGAGGTGCGCACCGACGAGCCGGAACTGCGGCTCGCCCCGGGCGCCGTGCTCGTCACGGACCCGGCGTCGGCCGGCCCGCTCACCGTCGAGACGGGCCGGGTGCACAGCGGCCGGCTGATGCTGCGCTTCGCCGGCGTGAAGGACCGCACCGGCGCCGAGGCGCTGCGCAACGTCCTGCTGATCGCCGACGTCGACCCGGACGAGACGCCGGAGGACCCCGAAGAGTTCTACGACCACCAGCTGGTCGACCTCGACGTGGTCACCGCCGACGGGACCGAGGTCGGCCGGATCAAGGAGATCTCCCACCTGCCGTACCACGACCTGCTGGTCGTCGAACGGCCGGACGGCAGCGAGGTCATGGTGCCCTTCGTCGCCGAGATCGTCCCCGAGGTCGACCTGGAGCAGCAGCGCGCGGTCATCACGCCCCCGCCCGGCTTGCTGGACGAGGCCGAGGCGGAGCAGTAGGCCCATGCGCATCGACGTCGTCACGATCTTCCCCGAGTACCTGGAGCCGCTGAACGTCTCCCTGGTCGGCAAGGCCCGGGCACGCGGTCAGCTGGACGTGCGCGTCCACGACCTGCGCCAGTGGACCCACGACCGGCACAACACGGTCGACGACACCCCCTACGGCGGTGGCCCGGGCATGGTCATGAAGCCCGAGCCGTGGGGCGAGGCCCTGGACGCGGTCCTGGAGTCGGGGGAGGGCGATCCCGTGCTGGTGGTCCCCACCCCGAGCGGCCGCCCCTTCACCCAGGAGCTCGCGGTCGAGCTGTCCGCGAAGCCCTGGCTGGTCTTCACCCCGGCCCGGTACGAGGGCATCGACCGGCGGGTCATCGAGGAGTACGGCGAGCGGCTGGACGTCCGCGAGGTCTCCATCGGCGACTACGTCCTGGCCGGCGGCGAGGCCCCGGTGCTGGTGATGGTGGAGGCCGTGGCCCGGCTCCTGCCGGGCGTGCTGGGCAACGCAGAGTCGCACCGCGACGACTCCTTCGCCCCCGGTGCCATGGCCGACCTCCTGGAGGGCCCGGTCTTCACCAAACCCCCGGTCTGGCGGGACCGCGGAGTGCCGGAGGTGCTGCTCAGCGGCCACCACGGCAAGGTCGCCCGCTGGCGCCGGGACGAGGCCTTCCGCCGCACGACGCAGAACCGCCCCGACCTGATCGAGCGTTGCGACCCGGCCGCCCTGGACAAGAAGGACCGCGCGATGCTCGCGGCCCTCGGCTGGGTGCAGGGCGAGGACGGCCGATTTGGGCGACTCCCGGAGTCCGTGGAAGAATAGGCGGCTGCTGCCTTGCGTCCGGCGTGCGCCCCTGCCACAGGGGGACATGACGCCCGTCCGACGCGGAGGCGGTCGGATCACCACCACTACTCCCGCCGATGACCTGTGGCATGGGCGAAGAAAGCAGACGAACATGTCCCACCTGCTCGACTCCGTCGACGCCGCGTCGCTGCGCAGCGACGTCCCGGCCTTCCGCCCCGGTGACACCGTCAACGTCCACGTCCGCGTGATCGAGGGCAACCGCTCCCGTATCCAGCAGTTCAAGGGCGTTGTCATCCGTCGCCAGGGCGCGGGCGTCCGTGAGACCTTCACGGTCCGCAAGGTCTCCTTCAGCGTCGGCGTCGAGCGTACCTTCCCGGTGCACAGCCCGATCTTCGAGAAGATCGAGCTCGTGACCCGCGGTGACGTGCGTCGCGCCAAGCTGTACTACCTCCGTGAGCTGCGCGGCAAGGCCGCGAAGATCAAGGAGAAGCGCGACAACTGAGTCCGCCCGGCATATGCGGGGCCCTATAGGCTCTGCGCCTGATGGACACAGAGGTACACCTTCCGGAGCGCGACCGCGCCGATCCCGCCGAACAGCGGGCTGAGCGGTCGCGCTTCGGCGTACGTACACAGCGGTACGCGCTGCTCGCCCTGGCGGCCGCCGCCGTGGTCGCGCTGGTCAACGTCTTCGTGGCCCAGCCCTTCGAGATCCCCAGCGGGTCGATGGAGAACACCCTGCGGGCAGGGGACCGCGTGCTGGTCAACAAACTGGCGTACCGTTTCGGCGAGGCGCCCGCCAGAGGCGACGTCGTGGTGTTCGACGGCGAGGGATCGTTCGTCCAGGACTCCGGCGGGACCGACTACGTCAAGCGGGTCATCGGTGTCGGTGGGGACCGGGTGACCTGCTGCGACGAGCGGGGCAGGATCACCGTCAACGGGCGCCCGCTGGACGAGACCTATCTTTACCCCGGGGACACGCCGTCCCGGGTAGCGTTCGACATCGAGGTTCCGAAGGGGAGGCTGTGGGTGATGGGTGACCACCGTGCCGACAGCCGGGATTCCCGTGACCATCTGGGCGACCCCGGAGGGGGCGCCGTTCCGGTGGACAAGGTGATCGGCCGTGCCGAGGTGACCTTCTGGCCGCTGGGCCGCCGCCGCTCCCTGGACGGCGCCCATGGGTAGCCGCGGGCGGGCGAACGCCGGCCAGCCGAGCCGTGCCGAATACCTGGGCGAGGAGCCGGCGGGCCCGCGCAGGGGCGGCGGCCGGGCCGACCGGCGCAAGCTGGCGCGGAAGGTCAAGCGCAGGCGGCGGCGTTCCGCGGCCAGGGAGATACCCCTGCTCATCGGGGTCGCGCTGCTGATCGCGCTGGTGCTCAAGACCTTCCTGCTGCAGGCCTTCGTCATCCCGTCGGGCTCGATGGAGCAGACGATCAGGATCGGCGACCGTGTCGTCGTCGACAAGCTCACGCCGTGGTTCGGCTCCCGGCCGCAGCGCGGCGACGTGGTCGTGTTCAAGGACCCCGGCAACTGGCTGGAGGGCGAGCAGGCCCAGTCCGGCGAGGACCCGGTGGTCGTGAAGCAGGTCAAGGAGTTCTTCACCTTCATCGGGCTGCTGCCGTCCGCGGACGAGCAGGACCTGATCAAGCGGGTGGTCGCGGTCGGCGGCGACACGGTGAAGTGCTGCGACGCCCAGGGGAAGATCACCGTCAACGGGACCCCGCTGGACGAGCCCTACATCCATCCGGGCAATCCGCCGTCGGAGATCAAGTTCACGGTCAAGGTCCCGCCGAACCGGCTCTTCGTGATGGGCGACCACCGGTCCAACTCCGCGGACTCCCGCTTCCACCTCAAGGACGCCGGCAACGGCACCGTGCCGGAGAACCTGGTGGTGGGCAGGGCCTTCGCCGTGGCCTGGCCGATGGGGCACTGGGCAGGGCTGAAGGAACCGGCGACGTACTCCGGCGTCGCCGCGCCGGGGGGTTCGGGCGCGTCTGCCGCGAGGGCGGGCCCCGGAGTGGCAACATCCAACAATCGGCAAGGAATGACCCCGCTCCCGACTCCTGCGGAACTCCCGCTCGTTATGGGGGTGGTGGGCTTGCGCCGCATATGGCGCGGGCGGCAGCGCGCAGCAAGCGGAGTAAGGAGTGGATGTGGGGGACCTGGTGGTCGGCGCAAGGTCCGGACGCGGAGAGCCGGAGGATCGGGACCCCACGTCGGGCGGCTCGGCGGGCGACGGCGAGGCGCCGCTCGGAAGGAAAGGCCCGGACGCGGGCGCGGAAACCTCCGAAGAGGCGAGTGACACGAAGGGCCGTGAAGGCGACGCGGGCAAGAAGCAGCAGCAACGTTCGTTCTGGAAGGAACTGCCGCTGCTGATCGTCATCGCGCTCGCGCTGGCCTGGCTGATCAAGACCTTCCTGCTGCAGGCCTTCTCCATCCCCTCGGCGTCGATGGAGAACACCCTGAGGATCGGCGACCGGGTCCTGGTCGACAAGCTCACGCCCTGGTTCGGCTCCGAGCCCGAGCGCGGCGAGGTCGTCGTGTTCCACGACCCGGGCGGCTGGCTCGGCGAGACCGTCCCGGTGGACACCAACCCGGTGACGACCGCGATCCAGAAGGGCCTGAGCTTCGTCGGCCTCATGCCGTCCGCGGAGGAGAAGGACCTGATCAAGCGGGTCATCGCGGTCGGCGGGGACACGGTGGAGTGCAAGGGCACCGGCCCGGTCAAGGTGAACGGCAAGGCGCTGGACGAGCCGTACATCTTCCCGGGGAACACCCCCTGCGGTGACCGTCCCTTCGGCCCGATCAAGGTCCCGGACGGTCGCATCTGGGTGATGGGCGACCACCGGCAGGACTCCCTGGACTCCCGTTACCACCAGAACCTGCCGGGCAACGGCACGGTCTCCGTGGACGAGGTCGTCGGCCGCGCGGTCGTCGTGGCCTGGCCGATCAGCAACTGGTCCACCCTCCCCGTGCCCAGCACGTTCGACCAGCCCGGCATCAATGCGGCGGGAGCGGGTCTGCCGGCCGCGGGACTGCCGGCGGCGGGCGGACTGGCCGGTTCGGTGCCGCTGGTGCTGTGGCGGCGGCGCCGTCTGATCAACCGGGCCGGGTGAGAGGGCTGCCCCCGGTCCGTACCGCCGGGTAGGGTGCGGACGCATGAGCACGAGCACACGCACGGGCACGCGGACGGCGACGGGGCGAGCAGGCGAACAGGGCGGCGGGCGGACCGGACGGATAGTCTCCGGTCTGGCCGTCGCCCTCGGCTGCGTGCTCTTCCTGGGCGGTTTCGTCTGGGGTGCGCTGGTCTACCGGCCGTACACCGTCCCCACCGGATCCATGACCCCGACCGTCGACGCGGGCGACAAGATCCTCGCCCAGCGGATCGACGGCTCCGAGGTGCGGCGCGGGGACATCGTGGTCTTCACCGACCCGCTGTGGGGCGACGTCCCCATGGTGAAGCGCGTCGTGGCGGTCGGCGGTGACAAGGTGGCCTGCTGCGACAAGCAGGGGCGGCTCACGGTCGACGGCAAGCCGGTCGACGAGCCGTTCCGGCTCGACCCCGAGGGCCCGGCGTCGCCGACCTCCTTCTCGGCCACCGTGCCCCAGGGCAACCTGTTCATGATGGGCGACAACCGGGCGACGTCCGAGGACTCCCGCTTCCGCCTCGGCGACGCCGACAACGGCTCCGTGCCGCGCAGCACGGTGTCCGCGCGGGTCGACGGTGTGGCCTGGCCGCTCGGCCGCGCGGGCATGGTCGCCAGGACCGGCGCGTTCGCCGCCCTGCCGGGCGACGGGCCCTCGGGCCCCGGCCCGCTGCGCACGGTGGGCGTGGCGCTCGCGGCCGGCGTGGTCCTGATCTTCGCCGGTGCGGCCTACGGCCCGGTCGCGGACCGGGCCCGGCGGCGGAGGGTGGCGCGATAACGATGCGACGGCGCGCGGCCCGGGTCGTCCTTCTGGACCCCTCCGACCGGATCCTGCTGCTCCACGGGTACGAGCCGGAGGACCCGTCCGTCACCTGGTGGTTCACCCCGGGCGGTGGCGTCGAGGAGGGCGAGAGCCTGGACGCCGCGGCGCACCGCGAGCTGGCGGAGGAGACCGGGATCACCACGGCCCTGCTCGGGCCGGTGCTGTGGGAGCGCTCGTGCGCCTTCGACTTCGACGGCCGGCGCTGGGAGCAGGACGAGTGGTACTACCTGGCCCGCACCGACGACGTCCGGGTGCACCCGGCCGGTCTCACCGAGCTCGAGCAGCGCAGCGTCGACGGCCTGCGATGGTGGACCTGTGAGGAACTGCTCGCCTCGCATGAGACGGTGTACCCGACCAGGCTCGCCGAGCTGCTGCGCGCATTGCTCGACGAAGGTCCCCCATTGTCCCCGATTCACCTGGGGACGGAGCGTGACTGACGCACAATGGGGGGACGTACGGCTGAAGGGGAACATGCCATGAGCGCCGAGGACCTCGAGAAGTACGAGACCGAGATGGAGCTGAAGCTCTACAGGGAGTACCGGGATGTCGTCGGCCTGTTCAAGTACGTGATCGAGACGGAGCGTCGTTTCTACCTCACCAACGACTACGAGATGCAGGTGCACTCGGTCCAGGGCGAGGTGTTCTTCGAGGTCTCCATGGCCGACGCGTGGGTGTGGGACATGTACCGGCCGGCGCGCTTCGTGAAGCAGGTGCGCGTGCTGACGTTCAAGGACGTGAACATCGAGGAGCTGAACAAGGCCGACCTCGACCTGCCCTCGGACGACTCCGGCTTCAACGGCTGAGCCGGCCGGGGCCGGCGGGTTGTCCACAGGCCCCGATCAAGATCATCTCTCGGGCGCCACCTCCCTCACAGTGAGTGACGGAGGTGGTACCGATGAATGCCCGAGGAGCTTTCGGACGTTACGGCGAGGAACTGGCGGCACGGTCTCTGACCGAGGCCGGGATGACCGTGCTGGAGCGGAACTGGCGGTGCAGGCACCGCGAACGGCACGGCGAGATCGACATCGTGGCGGCGGACGGCGACGCGCTCGTGGTGTGCGAGGTGAAGTCGCGCGCGGAGTCCTGCGGTGAGCACCCGATGGCCGCCGTCACCCCGCGCAAGGCGGAGCGGCTGCGGCTGCTCGCCGAGTGCTGGCTCGCCGACCACGGCGGACCTCCCCCGGGCGGGGTGCGGATCGATGTGGTCGGTGTGGTGCTGCCGCCCCGGGGCGCCGCCCGCGTCGAGCACGTGCGGGGGGTGGAGTGATGGGCTTCGCCCGGACGTGTTCGGTGGCGCTGGTGGGTGTGGAAGGCGTCGTCGTCGAGGTCCAGGCGGACCTGGAGGCGGGGGTGGCCGCGTTCACGCTGGTGGGGCTGCCGGACAAGAGCCTGAGCGAGAGCCGTGACCGGGTTCGCGCCGCCATCGTGAACAGTGGCGAGACCTGGCCGCAGAAGAAGCTCACGGTCGGCCTCAGCCCGGCCTCCGTCCCCAAGGGCGGCAGCGGCTTCGACCTGTCAAGGCTAGCGCTGAGACTGTTTTAAGCCCTACCCTCAGAGCATGACGACACCCCCACCACGCCGCCGCATGTGCATCTACTGCCGCATCAGCGACGACCGCGAAGGCCGGCAGAACGGCGTCGAACGCCAGGAACGCAAGTGCCGCGCCCTCGCCGACCAGAACGGCGACGAGATCGTCGAGGTGTTCGTCGACGACGACCGCAGCGCCTACAGCGGCAAGCCCCGCCCCGACTACATCCGCATGCTGCAGTACCTCCGGGACGGCCACGCCGACGGCGCCTACGCGCTCGCCCCCACCCGCTTCTACCGGCGCCTCGACGACGGCCTCGACTTCTTCCGCCTCATCGCCGAGAAGGGCCTCGAGGTCGCCACCGTGAAACAGGGGCGCTACGACCTGTCCACCGCGGACGGCCGGCGCGACGCCCTCCGCGCAGCTGTGGACGCCCAGCACGAGTCAGAGCAGATCAGCGAGCGCGTCCGCGACGCCAAGGCCGACAACCTCGTCAAGGGCGAGTACCGCGGCGGCCCTCGCCCGTTCGGGTACGAAGGCGACGGCGTCACAGTCAAGGAGAGCGAGGCCGAGCACGTCCGGGCCGCCACACACGCGGTCATTGCCGGGGATAGCCTCCGCGCCATCTGCCGCGACCTGGCCGCCAAAGGCGTCCGTACCGTGCCCCGCCGGTACAAGCAGGCCGATGGAAGCCGGGGTGAGCCCGAAGACCGCGAGTGGACGCCGGCCGAGCTCCGCAAGATGCTGCTCCGCCCCCGCAACGCCGGGCTCATGGAGAACAAGGGCGAGATCGTCGGCAAAGCCTCCTGGGATCCCCTGGTGGACGAGGAGACGTGGCGGGCATGCAAGGCCGTCCTAGAGCGTCCAGAGCGCCGTACAACGACCAGCAACGGCCGGGTGTGGCTCGGCTCCGGCCTGTACCGCTGCGGCAAGGACGGCTGCACCGAGACCGTCCGCTGCTCCACCTCCGGCACAGGCAGCGGCCACGTGCACCAGCCGGCCTACCGATGCCGCACGATGAAGCACGTCACCCGTACCGCCGTCACCCTCGACCAGTACGTCACCGACCGGGCCATCGCCCGCCTGTCCCGACCCGACGCCGCACAGCTGCTACTGCCGCCCGCAACGGCGGGGGAGGGGCGCGAGGAGCTGGCCAAGACCGCCAACGCGCTACGCGCCAAGCTGGACGGCTACACGCAGGACTACGCCGCCGACCTCATCACCCGGCAGCAGTTCCTCGACGGCACCGCCCTCACGCGCAAGCGGCTCGAGAAGGTCGAGGCGCAGATGTCGGCGCGGGCGCAGCGTTCCGTCCTTGAGTCGCTGCCCCTCGGTACTCCTGAGGTTGAGCAGCTTTGGCTCACGTTCCACCTGGACAAGCAGCGGGCCATCATCGACGCGATCATGACCGTGACGATCCTGCCCGCCAAGCGTGGCCGCCCGCCCGGCTACAAGCCCGGAACCGGCGCCACCTACTTCGACGAACGCGCCGTCCACATCCAGTGGAAACACGAGAGCTGACCGTAAAGAGAAGGCCCGCACCGAATGGTGCGGGCCCTCGTGATTACTGCCTACGGCTGGCGTTGGGGTGGGAGCTCTCAAGGGCTAGGCCCTCCTTGCGGGCCCTGTGTAGCCACCCTCGCACGGTAGCTGGTGAGACCCCGTGCTTATCGGCCAGCGTCTGGGTGGGATTGGAGGATCCGGACTCCTCGAGCGACTTGTACTCCTCGGCCATCTTGGCCAAGTGCAGGAGCCCATTGCGCCTGCGTAGCTCGTTCCCGCCCGTGGCATTGACCAGCTCGGGAAATAGCTTGTCGACCAGCGCGCCCGCCAGGTAGCCGGGCTGCACTTGCTGCCCATAGGGGCCGCCGGCGACGAGTTGTCGTTCAGCAGCTGCCCTCGCCGCCTTCTCCCAGCGGGCGGCCGGCAAGTTCTTGAGGGGCACCTCGAGGCCATGAGTCGAGTGGACTTCGTAGCTCAGTACGACGAGTGGGCGGCCAGGAACGAGGCCGAACTTGAAGATGACGAATGCCTGCGGGTCCTCATCCCAGACGTGGACGTCAACGGTGCGGGCGTCGACGCCGGTGATGGACCAGATCTCCGGGTCCTGAGCTTCGACCCTGAGTGCGGGTGTGCGTGCGGGCATAGGGCCATCGTCGTGGACCCAGGGATGCGAGTGCAACACCCGAGGCCATGTGTGCGTTGCGTGATCCAAACACCGGCGGCCAGGTGTTGCAAACACGTCGTCTTTAGTGTTGACTACCGCTATGGACATCGAAGCCCTTCAGCGGGTTTCCGAGGTACGTCTATTGCTGGCATCCGGTGAAGCCCGAGAAATCAGGCAGAGCCTTCGCATGTCGCTGCGGGAAGTCGCCGCAGCTCTCGACACGACTCCGGGAACGGTGTCGCGCTGGGAAGCCGGCCGGGTGCAGCCCAGGCCTGCGGCAGCGCTCAAGCTGGCAGACGTTCTCGGCCTGAACCCCGCACGGAACAAGGCGAGGGTCGCGTGAGCGCCGCCGAGCAGCCCCTCACATGGGAGGAGCGCAAGGCAGCCGAAGCGCTGGAACGAGGCGACACCGTCGAAGCCGAGCGCTGGATGCGCGTCAAAGCCGACGTCGACCTGGCGCCCCCATTGAGCCCCGCACAGATCGCGAAACTCCGCGTCCTGCTCGCCACCGAAATAGAGCGGGCCCAGGCCGCCTAATCCACGACCGCAACCGTCCCGCGAAGGGCCGCCTAGCGGCACCCGCATCCTTCGCCTTCGCGAACGGACAAATCAATGAGTGAAACGGAAAGGGCCCGGTCCGCATCCGGGCCCCTCACCAAAACCGCTTCCACAACAACTCCGAGTGTACCGACCGGCCGTGGCCGACAGGGAGCCCTCTTCCCCGGTTCCAACGCAATACCGGTCGTCCGGCCCGTGGTCGTCACCACCCGAGGCCGCCTTGAGACCGCCGTCCGCTGCCCCAACTGCAGCGACTGGCACCGACACGTCGGCCTCGGCAAACGCCGCGGACCCTGTGGCGCCGTCTACCGAATCCAACCCCGCCGAGCCCAGACCAGGAGCGACCAGTGACACCCGTACAGACGCCCCTAGACGGCGCTCTGTGGCTCGTGGCCCACGGCTTTGCCACCTTTCCGGCCGACCACCCGGGGCTCCCGCAATGCGCTGGCGTTGGGCGCGGCCATGACCCGGCCACCTGCACGGACCGTGGCAAGCACCCCGCTGTCGCGTTCTCGAAGGTGAACACCCGAGATGAGCGACAGGTGTTCCGGTGGTTCGAGGACAGCAGTCGGAATGTGGCTGTCGCCGTCGGGGCCAGCCACGGGCCGGACAACGCCCGGCTCCTGGTCGTCGACTCCGACCGGCCTAACGCCATCGAGGACACTGCAGCCGCTCTCGGTTACAGGCACACGCCCACCATGCGGGTACTCACCAGCAAGGGGCACCACGACTACTACTGGGCCCCCGCCTCAGCAGGGCTGGGCAACGGACTCGGCGCCCTGCGCGGCAAGTTCGATGGCGATGTCCGCGCGGGCAACGCCTACGTCATCAGTGCAGGCTCGGTGCACGCTACCGGGGTCCTGTATGAACTCGCGGACCCAGAGCAGCCGCCCGTGCCCCTGCCGGCCTGGCTCCTGAGCGCCCTGCAGCGGCCCCCGGTAGCCGAGGGGGCAGCGACCATCCCAGCGCCCCGGCTCAGCGGCGCACGACGCATGTTGGCGTTGGTTCAGGTCGTCCTCGAGTCGAAGCCCGGGGAGCGCAACAGCCGCCTTTACTGGGCCGCCTGCCGGGCTTTCGAGCACGTCCGTGAAACCGGCGCTGATCAGCGCGCCGTGGCCTCCGCCCTTTCCGACGCCGCGCAGCACATCGGTCTCACCGAAGGTGAAGCACGTCAGACGATCACGTCTGCATACCGAACGGGGATCGCCCGGTGAAAGACCAGTCGATCGAGGAACAGGCGCGCCAGATCATGGAGGCCAACGGGCTCCCCGCCCCAGTCGACCTCCCGAACACCAGGCACCGCGGGCACCTGAGGATGGCAGAGCGCTTCGTTGCCGAACACGAAGGCTCACTCCGCCACGTTCACGGCATCGGCTGGCACCGGTGGGACGGTGCACGATGGGGCGCCGACGACCAGCGCGCCGACATCGAGGCCGCCGTCGACACCGTCAAGACTGCCCTTCGCGAACTCGGCAAGCTCGACGGCCAGGAACGCGATGAGCTGTACCAGGACGCCCGTAAGTCCGAGTCCGCATCGGGCATCGAAGGCATGCTCAAGATTGCCGCCGCCCTGCCGCCGATCTCCGTCTCGTCCCGGGCCCTTGATGCCGACCCGCACCTGTTCAACACCCCCGACGGCACCATCAACCTGCTGACGGGACAGACGACGGAGAACAGGCGGAGCGACCTGATCACCAAGGTCTCCGGCGGGTCACTCGCGACCGAGGCGGACGAGGAATGGGAGGCGTTCCTCAAGCGCATCCTGCCCGACGACGACGTTCGGGAATTCGTACAGCGCCTCTTCGGGTACGCGATGCTCGGCAAGGTAACCGAACACGTGATGCCCATCTTCACCGGGACCGGGGCCAACGGTAAGGGCACACTGCGTGATGCCCTCGCCTCCGCCTTCGGGGACTACGCCATCGAGGTTGACCCCGCGATGCTCATGGAGTCCAAGCACGAGCGGCACGGCGCGTTCAAGATGCGGCTGCGTGGCGCCCGGCTGGCCTTCTGCTCCGAGACGGAGAAAGGCCGGCGGTTTGCCGAAGCCACCATGAAGCGCCTGGTCGGCGGCGACCCGATCGAGGCCAACCTCATGCACAAGAACCCCATCACGTTCGACCCGTCCCACACCCTCGTCATGCTGACGAACCACCTGCCGGCCGTGGCCGGAGACGACCCCGCCGTGTGGCGCCGGATCCTCGTTGTGCCGTTCGACGTAGTGATCCCCGAGGAAGAGCGCGACGCCTCCCTGCCCGACCGCCTAAAGGGTGCCGCCTCGGCCGTCCTCGGCTGGGCATACCGCGGCTGGCTCGACTACCAGGACAAGGGCCTGGACCCGCCCGAGGCCGTTCGCGCCCGGACGCTGGAGTACCAGAACGCCAGCGACGTCCTCGGCCGCTTCCTTGACGAGCGGGCAATCAAGAACCCGCACGCCGGGGTCAAAGCCCGGGAGTTGTTCAGCGCGTGGTCCACGTGGTGTCACGGCAACGGATACCAGGGCGTCGATCTGCCCGGCAGTGAGGTGACGTTCGCCGAGTCGATGGGCCGTCGCGGCTTCGAGAAGCGGAAGCGCGGCGGCGTGATGACGTACCTCGGTCTGATGCTCGCCGGAAAGGACTCCGACGAGGAGGAAGAAGGGCCCTGACCTGCGGAAGGGAGGGTTAGGGAGGGATATCC
>NZ_JARAVK010000290.1:0-10319 GCF_033792765.1 Streptomyces sp. PA03-6a
TCGCGCCCCCTGGCCCCGCCCCCTGGTGACGGGCGCCCGTACCTGACCCGAGGACCCACGGAACGCCCCGGCCGAGCATCGGCCGGGGCGTTCCGCACGTCCGCGCGGGTACGGCAGCTGCGCGGTGCGCCGGGCGGACCCCCCTTCAGCTGCGACGACTTGACCGAATCCATAACCCCGCACCCCCTGCGGGTCACCCGCCGATCCGCAACCGGAAACCTGGGCGTCGCCGAACGGGTGTCGGGTGGACGGGGGCCGGCGACCAGCCGGCACATCACCCATAAGGAACACTCCATGACACTTCGCGCGAAGAGGACCCCGGGGACCGGCGCACGCCGGACCGCCGTGGTCACCGCGCTGGCGCTGGCACTGACCGGCGCCGTGGGCGGGGCCGTGGCCACCGCCTCGGCACCGGCGGGCGAGGAGGCCCTCCAGGGCCACGCGCCCGACCGTGACTGGCTGCCGGAGACCCCGCAGAACTGGCCGCTCGTGGTGGACTACACCCGGACCCCCGCCGAGACGGTCACGCGCGGTCTGCAGCACTACAGCGAGACCTACGACACCGTCGGCGGCCGCCAGCACGTCCAGGTGCTCTCCGCCGACCTCGACGACCCGAACCTGCGGGTCGGCATGGTCCAGGCCGGTGACACCATCACCAACCCGGCCGACGAGACGCCGTCGTCGATGGCGCACCGCACCCACGCGGTGGCGGGCGTCAACGGCGACTACTTCGAGATCCACGCCAGCGGCCGTCCGCTCGGCGGCATCATGACCGACGGGCGCCTGCTGAAGAGCCCCAAGCCGGGATTCGCCTCCCAACTGGGCGTCAAGCCCGACGGCACCATGGTCATGGGCCCGGAGACCTTCTCCGGGACGATCACCGACGGCTCCGCGACCCGTGCGCTCACCTCGGTGAACACGGTGAACGACGTGACGTCCGGCGGCATCACCGAGGTCACCCCCGCCCTCGGCGAGACCCCCGGCCTGCCCAAGGCCTCCACCCTGGTGCTCGGCCACGTCACCGACGGCGGCCTCGTCGTCGACGACGTGCGGACCGGCGTCACCACCGTGCCGCGCCTCGCCGACGGCCGGCTCGGTCTGCTCGGCGCCGGCGACGGCGGGCAGTGGCTGACCGACACCCTGCACGCGGGCGACACGGTGGGCATCGCCACCCGACTCTCGCCTGACAACGATGTCACCCAGCTGATCAGCGGCGTCGACACGCTGGTGAAGGACGGCCAGGTCTACAAGGACCCGACCGGCACCCCGCCGAGCGGCGCCAACCCGGAGACCGCGGTCGGCGTCACCAAGGACGGCAAGCACGCCATCGTCATCGCCGTCGACGGCCAGGGCGGCGCCACCACCGCCTTCGGCGTGACCCGTGACCAGGCCGCCGGCTACATGGTCGCCCACGGCGCCGACGACGCCATGCTCTTCGACGGCGGCGGTTCCACCGGCATGGTCAGCCGCGCCCCCGGCGCCGACCGGGCCGAGATCGTCAACACGCCCTCCGACCAGCCCGGCAACACGGAGCGTCCGGTCGCCAACGGCATCTTCTTCTACTCCACCGCCGAGGAGGCCGGCCCGGCCGTCAAGGTCGTGGTGAACGGCGGCGAGCAGGTCACCACCGTCGCCGGCGGCACCATCCCGCTCCCGGTGCACTCCGTCGACCGGCTCGCGAACCCGGCGGCCGGCCAGGTCCACGTCCGCGTCGTGCCCGCGTCGCTGGCCTCGTACGAGGACGGCAAGCTCACCCCGCACCGCACGGGCTCGGGCCGGATCATCGCCTCGAACGGCCGCGCCTCCACCTCGGAGAAGCTCGAGGTCGTCAGCAGGCTCACGACCCTCACGGTCTCGCCCGACAAGGCCGACCTGGACAACGGCGCCACCCGGCAGCTCGCCCTGTCCGGCACCGTCAAGGACGGCGGCGCGGTGCAGATCCCCGCCGAGGCGGCCACCTGGAAGGTCACCCCGGAGAACCTGGGCACCGTCGACGCACACGGCCTGTTCACCGCGAGCACCGACGACGGCGGTCTGGCCGAGGTCAGCGCACAGGTCGCGGGCACCACCGCGACCACGTCGGTCGCCGTGGGCCGGGTCAGCAAGGTCATCGACCCGGTCACCAGCCTGGACGTGTGGCGGCTCAGCAACAACACCACCGGCAAGCCCGCCACCCTGACCGCCGACCCCGGCGTCGTCCCGCCGGGCTCCACCGAGCCGGGGTCCCTGCGGCTCGACTACTCGATGCCGGCCGGTTCCGGTGTCAAGCAGCTGGTGCTCTCGCCGAAGGTCACCCTGAAGACCGACACCGCCAACGGCCAGGTCCCCACCGCCATCGGCGTGTGGATCAAGGGTGACGGCAACGGCATCGAGCTCGCCGAGAAGTACATCGGCGTCAACGGCACCTCGACCACGCTCTACCCGACGTTCGTGACGTGGAAGGACTGGCACCTCGCGGTCGCGCAGTTGCCGGCGGGCATGCAGTTCCCGCTGACCATCAGCTTCATCGACTTCCTGGCGATCAGCCCCAGCACCGCCTACAGCGGTTCGCTCAACGTCGCGGGCCTGCAGGCCCTGTACTCGCCGCGTCCGGTCACGGCGCCCGAGTACCGCGCGATCCCGCAGAACCCGAAGTGGCTGTCCTTCGAGGAGGACTCCGCCGACTTCGCCAAGCGCGGCACCACGATCCTCACCGGTGACGACGCGCACATGCTCGCGAGCGACCCGGGTTCGGTCAGCAGCAACGTGATGGACTCCATCGCCGAACGACTGCCCACCCTGACCCCGCAGGCACGCCCGGACTCCGCCCAGTTCCTCGGCGACATGCCCGACGACGGCAAGCTGGTGGACCTGCAGTACGCGAAGTCCAAGATGGACGCCCTCGGCATCCCCGAGCGCGACATCGTCGGCAACCACGAGATCACGCAGGGCGCCGACTCCGAGAACGGCAACTTCAGCGACACCTTCGGTGAGACCCACTACGCGTACGGCCAGGGCGCCGCGCGGATGATCGTCACCGACAACTCGCACGGCAGCCTGCAGTCCTCGGACCCGTTCCAGAACCCCGAGGGCGTGCAGTACCCGTGGCTCGTCCAGCAGTTGACCGACACCACGGCCAAGGACGTGCTGGTCATCACCCACATGCCCGCGTACGACCCGCACCCGGCGGCGAACAGCCAGTTCACGGACCGCTGGGAGGCGCGGATGTACCTGAGGCTGGTGCAGCGCTACCAGCAGACGCACCCGAAGCAGCACGTGATCATGATGTACGGCCACGCGCGCGGCTTCGCCGAGCAGATCCTCGACCCCGAGGGCCGGAGCGTGACCACCGACGAGGGCGGCATCCCGCAGTTCACCTTCGCGGACCTCGGCATGCCCGCCTACGCCCCGGCCGACCAGGGTGGCATCTACCACTTCGGTCTCGTCCGGATCGGTGACGACGGCAACCTGCAGTACACGGTCGAGCCGGCGCTGGCCTCGATCGAGGTCACGGGACCCAAGGACCCGATCGCCCGCGGCGACCGCGTCGCCCTGACCGCGACCGGCGACCAGATCGCCGGCGACAACATCGCACCGCTCACGATCCCGATCGCGGACCCCGCGTCCCACGTCTGGACGTCGGGCAACCCCAAGGTCGCCTCGGTGGACCCGTCCACCGGCGCCCTGACCGCCCACCGCTCCGGCACCGCGACCATCACGGTGACCAGCGGCGGCGTCACGGGCACGACCCAGGTCGCCGTCCGCTGACCCGCAGGGGTGCCCGCCCGCGCGGGCGGGCACCCCTGCGCGGGGCTACGGCCACCGCCCCCATCCCGACGCGCAGGGGCTCCGGGCCATGCGAGCGGCTCACGGCGCCGCGCCCAGCCCCGCCCGGATCAGCGAGTCCAGCCGCCGCCACGCCGGGGAGGCGGCGTTGACCGTGCTCTGGATGAGGGCGGGGATGTCCGAGGCCACGTCCACCTCGGGGGGCGCGCTCGATCCGTAGCGGCTCCGGGTCGCCTCGACGATCCGCTGCGCCAGGTCGTCGATGCGGGGGTCGCCGGGATCGAGGCCGTACGCGTGGTCGTACCGCAGGAAGAGCTGCCGCAGCGCGGGCTCGGACAGCATCTCGCCCTGGTCCTGGAAGAGGGCCCCCGCCTGGTCCGGGTGGGTGGCGAAGACGAGGATCCACAGATCCCGCTGGAGGTCCACCCACCGGGGGGTGAATCCCCAGCGCCGCAGGTCCTCCAGATGCGCCCGGACCCGGGCGGGCAGCAGCGTCGGCTCCCCTGAGGCGAGCTCGCGCAGGCGCGCCCGCGTGGCCTGCAGTGCGCGGATCCGCTCGGCCAGCCGGCCGTCGATGTCATGGAGCGCCCGGCGGAACTCCTCTTCACCGGCCGCCCTCAGTTCCTGGATGCGGGCCAGGGGGACGCCGGCTTCGGCGAGCGTCCGGATCTTGATGAGGGCGACGACGTCGTCCGCCCCGTAACGCCGGTAGCCGGAGGCGTCGCGGCCGGGCTCGGGAAGCAGCCCCTTGGCGTGGTAGACGCGGATGGTCTTGATCGACACTCCGACGTACGCCGCGAGCTGGCCGATGGTGATCACCCGGCAATCGTGGCACTTGACCCTGCCCCAGGGGCAGGGTTGCACCCTGGGGCCATGGTGAACACGAACTTCGACCGCGAGACCCTGCGCGAGCTGGCGGACGCCGGGAACGAGAGCGCCCTGGACCGGCTGGCCGACCTCGCCGACGCCGCCGGGGACATCGAGGAGCTGAGCGAGCTGCTGGACGAGGGGTCCCCGCACGCGGGTTTCCTGCTGACCCGCCGCGCCGCCGCCGCGGGCGACCTGCGCGAACTGCAGCGGATCGCCGACGCGGGGTACGAGGAGGCCGGGACGGAGCTCTCGCGACTGCTGGGCGCCTAGCGAGGACGCCATCGCGCGGCCGGCGGGCGAAGGCGGCGAGGCTGCGGGTTCAGTCGTGCAGGAGGCCGAGTCGCTCGGTGGCCCGTTGCCATCCCACCGCATCCGCCTGGGCGCGGGTCCGGAGCTCCGTCACCAGGTGCCGCGGCCAGGCCCCCGCGCCTTCCGTCGCCCGGACCAACGCCAGGTCCTCCGCCTGGCGCCGCGTCTCGGCGCCCGGTCCCGGCAGCCGGGGATCGTGCTGGTCCGCGGCCATGGCGGTGACCTGGAGGCACCGGAGGGCTCCGTCCCAGGGGCCTCCGGCACAGGCCGCAGCCGCCTCGCCTATCGCCGTGAGCGCGTCCATATGCATCATCACCGCGCCCTCGGGTTCCGCCTCCTCAAGGAATTCGTCCAGGTCGGGGACCTCATCGTCGGGATCCTCGTCCGTGTCGGCGGCGAACGGCCCGTACGAGTGGAACAGCTCGGTCATCGAGAGCGTCTGGTAGTCCACGGAGTGGCCGGCCAGCCGGTCGGCCAGGTCCCGTATCCGGGCCGCCGCAGATCCCTCCCCGCCCTGGGCGCCGGACCAGCACTCCTGCAGCAGGTCCCGCGCCACCCCGGCCGCCGCGGCACCGTGGCGACGGAAGCGCTCGTCGCCCAGGCACCCCGCCATGCGCTCGGCCGCCGCAAGGCCGACCAGGGCGGCCGCCCTTGGGCCGAGGGCGGCCAGGGCTGCTTGCCACTCGCGGAAGTCCCAGTTCTCCATGCCCACCCCTGATTCGACGCGTGCGCGCCATCTTGGCAGCACGACGCGACGTCCCGGGGGCAGGCGGCATGGCGGAAGCGAGCAGCCGACGGGCCGCCTGATCAGCGTTCGGCGAAGACCGGTGTCCAGTACGCGGCCGCACCGTCGCTCCCCGAACGCAAACCGCTCAGCGGTACGACCTCGTCGGTGCCGATCGTGACGAGCGCGAGCCGGTCGCGGCGTTCCTTCGAGCCACGGGTGTAGTCCCAGGCGATCAGCCGCTTGTTGTCGACCCAGGCAAGCAGCCGGTCCCCGCGCACCGTGGTGACCAGCTTGCCGGTGAGGGGGTCGAAGAGAGCGGAGAAGGGCTGCCCGCCTTGGTGGGGGCCCCGGAAGTAGCTGCCCGCGACGAACTTGCCGTCCGGGGACAGCCCCGACGCATTGCGCCAGACCACGTGCGCCTCGTTCGCGGGCGCGGCGACCTGCTTGCCCGCGAAGTCGTAGTACTGCCGGTAAGGAGGCGAAGTGGTGCCGGAGTAGAGCAGCTTGCCGTTACGGCTGAAGGCGAAGTCCTGGGTGCCGAGCGCGTCGACGACGGTGGTCTCGCTCCAGGACCCCTTCCCGGAGGCCACGTCCAGGACGTAGAAGCCGGTGTGGCCCTCCTGGTCGTCTCGCACCACCCAATCCTTTTCGCCGTCTCGGTCGCTGTCCCAGCGCTCCTTGTGCCGCAGCAGGTCGGGGTTCTTGCTGTACGTCGTCGCGACGATTTTGCCGCCGTCGGGCGAGAAGTCGACGTCCGCGACGCCGTGGTCGACCGGGATCCAGCGCTCGACCTCGCCGGTGAGCATGTTGAGCAGGCCGATCCGCTTGGCGGGCAGGTTCCTTTCCAGGACGGCGGCGGTCCGCATGCCGGGGGCGACGGCGACACGGGACCACTTGGTCGTCTTCACGTACGTGCCGGTCTTCCGGTCCAGGAGCCGGTAGGTGCGGACGGCGAATTCACGGCCGTCGGCCTGCTTGGCGGTGTCCCAGGTGTAGTACGCGGCCATTGCGACGTCCCCCGCCGCGATCATGTCGCGCGGCGGCGTCTGGTCCGGGTGGGCGGAGACGTTCGCGAGGCGCGCGTCGTCCTCGCCGGCGTCCAGGAGCGGGACGGCCACCGCGAAGGCGACCACGGCGGCGATGGCCGCCGCGACGGACGCCAGGGCCCGCGTCCGACGACGCCGTCGGACCGCCAGCACCCGCTCGGCGAAGCCCGGCCCCAGCGCCGGCTGTTCGGCGGCCTGTTCGCGCAGCGAGTCGCGCACCAGCTCATCGACGTTCACGGACGCACCTCCACAGGCGAGAAGTCACGGGACGACTGCTGCTCGGCGTCCGCCGGGCCGAGTGCGGCCAGTTCGGGGGCCAGGCCCCGCAACCGGGCCAGGGAGCGGTGCGTGGTGGACCGCACCGTACCGACCGAGCAGCCCAGCAGACCGGCGACCTCGGCCTCGGGCAGGTCCTCGAAGTAGCGCAGGACCAGGACGGTGCGCTGACGGGCGGTGAGCCGGGCCAGTGCGGCACGCATGACGATGCGCAGGTCGGCCGCGCCGGGCCCGTCGTCGGCGCCGTGGCGCACCAGGCTCTCCAGCGGCTCGGCCACGCTCAGCTCGCGCCGCGGCCACTTCAGCCGCCAGCGGCTCACCTGCTGCCGGTAGAGGACCTGCCGTACGTACGCCTCGGGCTCCTCGATGCGGTGCCACCGCCCCGCGGCCTTGATCAGCGCGTTCTGCAGCAGATCCTCGGCCGCGTGCCGGTCACCGCCGCTGAGCAGGACGGCGGTCTTCAGCAGCGCGGACGACCTGCTCTCCACGAACTCCCTGAAGTTTTCGTGGCCCTCGGCATCCATCGTCACCTTCTCTAGACGTTCTGGGATCTTCCTCGGCGGGCTTGCTGTCCTTGATGACGTGTGCGGTGGCCGCCCGCTATGCCTGTGTGGCCGCAAGAAATCAGCGGGTGGCCCTCACCGGGATCCGGACGCCGACGGCGGATCCGGGACCCGGACTCCGCGCTCACGGTCCTGCCGCTTCGGTGATGCTGCGTGGTTGCTGCTCCTACGCTGCGCCCATGAGGACCGTGTTCATGTTCCCCGCCCGTGATCGCGCCGACACCGTGGCCTCCCTTGACCGGCATCTGGTGGGGGTCGACGGGGCGTGGACGTTCGCCGAACGCGTCTACCTCGTGATCGATGACGAGGAAACGGGCTGCTTGTTCCGAGACTGGGAGCCTGACGAGATGGCCCTTCTTGAGGCAGCCCTGGGGTATCGCCCGACGTGGGCAGTGCGCGCTGACGTGTCGGGACGCATCGATGGAACTGCTGAGGTGCGCCACCTTGCCACCCTGTTGTTGCGGCAAGGTGGTGTCGCGTTCGATGACCACTCCGAGCACGCCTGGACATTGGGGGAGATCGAGTCCGGGACTGCGATTGAGGGTCTCCGCTTCTTCGACTTCCGCGCTTACCACGAACGCCACCGTCAACAGACGGAGTGAGTTCGGCGAAGCGGCTTCGGGCGGGAGCAGGAGCGTCGACCCTAGACTCCGGGCCGCGCGCCGCCGCGCCGCTCTGCGCGACGGGATCGGCGGCGCGCAGACGGTCCGCTGAAGTTCCTTGTCGCACGCAGCAACGAAGACGCCGTGCCGCCGGGCCCGGCGCACATCGGCCGTCCGGCTAGCGGCCGGTCTCTCCCGGCCCGCCCCGGAATGAACCAGCGCCCCGCCGGGAACGGGCTCCCGCGGCGCCGCCATGGTCGTCGCCTGTTCGGGGACCCCGGCCGTACGGGTCGCACGCGCCTCCGCGGTGAACAACCACGCCAGCTTGGGCTGGATCAGCGGCCTGGTCAGCCAGCGCACGGGCTTGGACGCCAGCAGTGCCGCCGCCAGCACGGCCATCACGACGAGGGCCAGTTGCTCGTGCCAGGGGCCGACCCAGTCCGTCCCGATGCTGCGGCGCATGGCCCGGATCAAAAGGGGATGGAAGAGGTAGATGTACAGGCCGCCCGATCCGAGGTAGGAGACCACCGGGATCCTCCCGCGCGGCACGAGCCGGATGAGACTGAGCCCGATGACCATGGCGGCCAGCAGGACCGCGGCGCGGACCGCCCAGCCCCACATCAGGTCGACCGGCAGGTCGTTCTGCGCGTAGGGGACCGCCATCCCGAGCCAGCCCCTCGCGACCTTGTCCCGGAGCCCCCAGCCCGCCCCGAAGGTGAGGACCAGCACCGCGACCGCGGCCCACCGGCTCCAGCGCGCGTCCAGGACGTCCCGGAGGAAGCCCTGCCGGATCATCCACCCCAGGATGAAGAAGGGGAAGTAGGTCACCGTCCGGGAGGCGGAGTAGTCCTGACCGAAGTCCGCGACGTAGCCCACCAGCAGCGCCATCACACAGGCCAGGAGCAACGGGTGACGCAGGATCACCACGTAGGGCAGCACCAGCCGCCAGAAGATGAGCGACAGCAGGAACCACATCGCCCAGGCCGGCTGGAGCAGCCAGATGTGCACGTCGCCGTGCATGTACCACGTCTGAAGTGTGTGCAGCAGGCTGACGGCCACGTAGGGCACCACGATGGACTCCGTCAGCCGCCGCAGTTCACGCGGGGTCACCGGCCCACCGCTGGCGAAGTATCCGGCGACCATGACGAAGACGGGCACGCGCAGGGCCCAGGTGGCCAGCCACAGCCACCGCAGGCCGTCCGTGTGCACGGTCTCGCTCGCGTGCCCCGATGACCACCAGCGTGCCGGAGAAGTAGCGGATGTTGTCCCACCACGGCATTCGGCCCACCTGGGCGCCGGCCCGCTGTCTTCGACCGGTGTACCCACTCTGCACGTCGAGTCTCCATCACGCCGTGGAACAAAACCAGGCGAGGCTGGCCGGACACATGTTCGCCCCGGAGGCTCGTGAGGTGACGGCTCGGCCAACAGTTGGCGTACCTGCACCTACCTTGCGGCCACCATCGGCCACGCGTCTCACTCCCGGCAGGTTTTGCCAGGGAAAGCCCCCGTCGCCGCACCTCCGGGTGTATACCGGAAGTAACCGAACATAAGCCCTAAAACGGTCGCGTCGCTGCGCCTCTGAGGAGCCCGACATGCCCTACGGAGCCAGCCCCGCCGTCCGCCCTTCCTCTCGCCCCGATGCCACTCCGGCCCGCAACTGCGAGGTGTGCCTCGGCTGGGGAACCGTGGTCACCGACCAGGGGCGGTACGAACTCTGCCCGGCCTGCCAGTGCCGGGCTTTCCAAGTGGGGCGCGCGCAGTAATGATCTGCCCCACGATGACGAGGCCCCCACCGCGGCAACTGCGGTGGGGGCCTCGTCTCCGTCCGTCGGCTCCCGGCATCACGACGGACGTCCGCGCGCACGTGACTTCCGACACACGGCGTGAGCCCATCGGCGCCATCGACCGTCTGCCCAGGCGCCGCCCCGACCGCGAGTGACCGCCCCGGTCGATGCCACCCGTGGACGTCGAACGCCCCGGACCGATCATGGTCCGGGGCGTCGTCGCTGGTCCCAACTGGAGCCGCCTGTCGGGTTCGAACCGACGACCTTCGCTTTACAAGAGCGGTGCTCTACCAGCTGAGCTAAGGCGGCACGGCACCGTCCCCGCTCCGGGGTGCCCGGGAGACGGGTGGGGCCACGAGAAGTGTACCCAGGCGGGG
>NZ_JARAVK010000291.1:0-10233 GCF_033792765.1 Streptomyces sp. PA03-6a
GGGCCCCCACGACCCCCTCGCCCACGGCTACCCCGGACGTCCGCCGCTCCGGCCGCCGGGGAGGTGGCGGACGCCCGGGGGCTTCCCGGCCCGCCGGAGCGGTGCACGCAGCGCCGGGCGGCCGGCTGCAGCTGGACGTGCCCGCCGGGCGCAGCCCGACGACCTCGTCCCCGCGGCTCGGCACCGCGCTACTGCGGCGCCAGCAGGCGCAGCGCCCGCGGTACGGTGCGCGCGGTCAGGGGCAGGGGGCCCAGCGGCTCACCGTCGGCGTAGCCGGTGATGCCGTCGGCGGCGAGGGTGATCGCGGCCGCGCGGTGCACCGTCACCACGGGGTGGCCGAGGTGGGTGCCGCGGTAGACCCTCGGGAAGACGCGCAGCAGCGTGCTGCGGCTGCACGGCCCGACCACGCACACGTCGAAGCGCCCGTCGTCGAGTTCGGCTCCGGCGCAGATCCGCATGCCGCCGCCGTACGAGGTGCCGTTGCCGACGGCCACGAGGGTCGCCTCGATCTCCGTCTCGGCGCCGTCGTCGAGGGTGATCCGGTACGGGATGGGGCGCAGCGCGGCCAGTTCCGCCAGCATCGCCACGTCGTAGCGGAGCCGCCCGCTGGGCCAGCGCAGCCGGTTGCCACGGTCGTTGACCCGGGAGTCGAAGCCGGAGGCGAGGACCGTGCCGAACCACCGTTCGCCGGCGCGGCCGAGGTCGATCTCGCGGACGGTGCCCTCCTTCAGCGCCCGCGCGATGGCCTCCCCGGCCGCGGCGGGCTCGCGTACCGGCAGTCCGGTCGCCCGGGCGAAGTCGTTGCCCGTGCCGACGGCGACGACGCCGAGCGGCGTGCCGGTCCCGGCCACGGCCTGCAGGGCCAGCGACACCATGCCGTCGCCGCCGACCGCGACCAGCGCGTCCGTGCCGTCCGCGACGGCCTCGCGGGCCCGCGCCAGGGCGTCGGGCGCGTCGGTGCCGACGACGGTGCGCACGCCGAAGCCCGCGCGGCGCAGTGCGTCCGCGGCCGGTCCGGCGGCGCGGGCGCCCCGTCCACGGCCCGCGGCGGGGTTGGCGATGAGGGTGATCTCGCTGGTCACGCGCGGACCCTACCGTGCGGTAGTCCACCCGTCGAGATCACCGGCACCCCTTCTTCCGGAGGGGTCGTGATCATCCTCGGGGCCTACGGAGGGTCGTGTTCCGGCCCGGAGGATCGAAGGGTCATCGCAGAGCCGGACAGGGGAGAACCTTCGCCGCGTCGAAGGGCGACCGCTGCTGACGGCAGCCTGCGCCCCCTGACGACGGGGCCCCGCCCGGCTGGTCCGGGCGGGGCCCCGTCGGGGGTCACGCGGCGTCAGGTCGCGTCGTCGAAGTCGCCGGAGCGGCGTCCGTCCTCGACGGGCCCGGCCTGCTCGGGCACGGAGGCCGTGACGCGCTCGCCGGTGTCGATCGACTCCGGGGTGAGGTCCAGCTCGGAGGCCTCGTCGTCGGAGAGTTCCGCGTCGGGGTTGCGCCAGCGCCGACGCCGGTCGTTGACCAGGCTGAAGGCGACCGCGCCGAAGTAGAGGACGACGATCGGACCGGACAGGGCGATCATGCTGACCGGGTCGGTGGTCGGCGTCGCGACGGCGCCGAAGACGAAGACGCCCATGACCACGGCCCGCCACCAGCCCGCCATGCGGCGGCCGCTGACCATGCCGACCATGTTGAGCATGACCAGGAGCAGCGGCAGTTCGAAGGCGAGGCCGAAGACCAGCACCATGCGGATGGTGAAGTCCAGCACCCCGTCGAGCTTCAGGAGGTTGGACGAGCCCTCGGGCGTGAAGCTGATCAGCACCTTGATGCTGACCGGCATGATCTTGTACGCGAGGAAGGCGCCGCCCAGGAAGAGCGGAAGTGCCGCGCCCACGAACATGTACGTGTACTTGCGCTCGTTCCGGTGCAGGCCGGGGGCGATGAAGGCCCACAGCTGGTACAGCCAGACCGGGCTGGCGCCGATGACGCCGGCCATGAAGCAGACCTGCATCGTGAGCGCGAACGGCGCCGTCAGCGAGTCGAACGTGACGATGGCGCAGTTGCCGCCGCTGCTGACGACCCCGGGGCCGCACTTGGGTACCGGAGAGGCCAGGAACTCCAGGAGTTGCTGGCTGTAGAAGGCGGCCACGATCGCCACGACGACGATCGCGAGCACACTCTTGGCGAGCCGGTTGCGCAGCTCACGCAGGTGCTCCACCAGGGGCATGCGCCCCTCGGGGTCCTTCGTCGGCTTACTGCGGGCAGACTTGAGCAACCCAGGTCCTCATCTCACGCGGAGGCCGGCGTCCCCGCCGGCGGCCCGTACCTGTGTCGTCGTGTCAGCTCTGCGTCTGGCGGGGCTGCTGGGTCTCGGAGACCGGGCGGGCGCTGGCGACGTCACCGGGCGCGGCCTGGATGGTCTTCGGTGCGGCCTGGGCGTCGGCGGGCGCGTCGGCCGGCGCCTGCGGGGCCGCCGCGTCGTCCGACTTCATCGCCTTCGCCTCGCTCTTCAGGATGCGCATCGACTTCCCAAGGCCGCGGGCCATGTCCGGAAGGCGCTTGGCCCCGAACAGCAGCAGAACGACGACAAGGATGAGGATGATCTCAGGGGCGCCGAGCCTGCCGAACATAAGCTTTACCTTCTCACCGAGGCGGCATGGGTTCTATGGCAGCGGGCTCCGGGTCCGTGGACACGGTGTCCGCTCTGCCAGCGATCGTAACCTGCGGGGGTAAACGCCTGGCAATCCCCCGGCGTCCTTGCCGTTGCCGCCCCCGCCGCGCTCTCCCGGGGCCGCTTCAGCAGCGTACCTGCCCGGAGGGGGGAGGACGAGGGTGCCGCCGACGGCACCGACCCGGCGTCCGTGGGTACCGCCGGCGGGACGGCGTCGTCAGCGCGTCAGTTCGCCGGCGCCGCGCGCCAGCGGCTCCGCGGCCCGCCGCAGGTCCTCGGAGGCCTGTCGCAGGCGGTCGCTGCTGCGCCCCACCTGACGGGCGAGGCCGCGCACCTCGGCGTACACGCGCAACGCCAGGACACCGAGCACGAGCAGGCCGGCGGTCGCGAGGCCGACGTACAGGTAGAGCCACCACATGGGAGCCGAGCGTAGCGGCTCAGCCGATGTGCAGCCGCATCGTGCGGACGCCGCCGTCGGTGAGGAGCTCCACGATGCGGTCGCCCGCCGGCTTGCGGACGGAGGAGCCGCAGTCGGGGCAGGTGAAGGAGTAGAAGGTGGTCCGGTGGCTGCCGCCGATGGCCAGCCGCAGGGCGTCGGCCGACAGCTCGAAGCTGGTCCGGCACTCCGGGCAGGAAGCCCTGAAGATCACCCCGGGCGGGGTCGTACCGGGGTCGCCGACGGTACCGAGGGTGTCCAGGGTGTCGAGGTCGTCCATGCCGGCGCTCACCTCACTCGCCGTAGGCCGCGAGGGCCTGGGCGGCCGCGTCGCGGGCGCTGCCGGCGAGTCCGGCCGGGGAGACGATCCGCCCGTCGCGGCCGAGCCGCAGCGCGAGACGGCGCAGCGAGCCCGGGTCGGGGGTGCGCAGGGTGACCCGCAGGCCGCCGTCGGGGAGTTCCTCGGCGAGGTCGTGCGGGTAGTACTCGGCGACCCAGCGGCCGCCGGGGCCGACCTCGATCACGACCTCCGGGTCGTCGCCGGCCGGCTGCACCAGCCCCTGGGACAGGTCGCGCGGCTCGACGCGCGGCGGGTCGCTGGGCGTGTCCAGCAGCCGGATCTCGGCGACCCGGTCCAGGCGGAAGGTGCGCCGGTCCTCCGACAGGTAGCACCAGCCCTCGAAGTAGGTGTGGCCGACCGCGAACAGCCGGATCGGGTCGACCTCGCGCTCGGTGAGCTCGTCCCGGGACGGCGAGTAGTAGCGGATCCACAGCCGGCGCCGTTCGGCGATGGCGCGGTCGACGTCGGCGAAGACGCTGCCCTCGGACTCGAAGGTGACCGACAGCCGGGAGGACGCGCCGGCGGCCTCGCCGGCCGCGCCCTCGATCTTGGCGGTGGCGCGCAGCAGGGCCTGCCGGTCGCTCTCCCGCAGCCCGGGCAGGTTGGCGACGGCACGGGCGGCGACCAGCAGCGCGGCGGCCTCGTCGGCGGCCAGCCGCAACGGCTGCGCGACGTCGTCCACGTTGTGCCACCAGATCCGCTCGCCGTCGGTGTCGATGTCGAGCAGGTCGCCGCCCCTGAAGCTCGTGCCGCACAGCGGCAGCACGTTCAGGTCGCCGATCAGCTCGGCCTCGGTGACCCCGAACGCCCGGGCCACGTCGCTCACGCGGGCGCCGGGGCGCTCGCGCAGATACGTCACCAGGGACAGCATCCGGCGCGTCTGGTCGATCGCGTTGGCCATCTCTCCGTACTCCCCCGCTCAGCCCTTGGCGACGGCGCGCAGCCGGTCCACGACGTCGGCCCGCAGCTCGTCGGGCCCCAGTACGACCACGTCCGGGCCGAACTCCACCAGCCAGGCGTCCAGTCCGTGCCCGTACGGGATCTCCAGCTCGTCCCAGTCGGCGTCGACCGGCAGTATCTCCACCGCGCGGGCCCGCAGCGGGTACCCGGAGTCGCGGCGCAGCCGGATCCTGGCGGTCGCGGTCGCGCCCTCCCCGGCCCAGCTGGCGACGGCGGCGCGCACGTCGACGTGGTCGGGCACCTCGGTGGTGAAGGCGCCGCCGCGGGTGCGGACCCGGCCGGTGATCCGGGAGAGCCGGAAGACGCGCACGGCGGACCGGTCGCGGTCCCAGCCGGCCAGGTACCAGTGGCCGCGCCAGCACTCCAGCGCCCAGGGCTCGACCTGGCGGGGCTCGGGGCGCACGGCGTTGGCCTTGCGGTAGTCGAAGGAGACGGGGCGGCGCTCACGGGTGGCGACCATCAGCGGCTCGAACGCCGGCTCGGGGGTGGGGATGCGGGGCTCCAGGGCGCTGTGCCCGGCCGCCTCCCGCACGCCGTCGTCGCCCTCGTCGTGGAAGGGCACGCCCGCGGCCCGCAGCTTCTGCAGGGCTCCGCTGGCGGCCTCGGCGAAGCGCGCCTGCTGCCAGACCTTCGCGGCCAGGCTCAGCGCGGCGGCCTCCTCGGCGTCCAGGGCGATCTCGGGAAGGCGGTTGCGGTCACGGCGGGCGAGGTAGCCGATCTCACCGTCGAGGCTCTCCACCGTCTCGATGACCATGCCGAGCTCGCGCAGGTCGTCCTTGTCGCGCTCGAACATGCGGTTGAACGCCTCGTCGGAGCCGATCTCGTGGTACGCCTCGATGGACGCGCGCAGCTCCCGCTTGCTGACCGGGCGCCGCGTGTTCATCAGGCACAGCGCCAGGTTCATCAGCCGCTCGGCCTTGGCAATCGCCACTCGAAGCAACCTTCTTCCGTGTTCAGCTCTCCGTCGAGACCCTATCGCGACCGGGCCGCGTGGCTGAAGCGAAGGCCGGTTCCGGTGACCGCCCCGGCCGGCCCCCGTACGACGAAGCCCCCGCCGGGCCGGCGGTGCCGGTCGGCGGGGGCCACGGGCCGTGGTCGGGCCGGACGCCGCTCAGACGGACAGCAGGTCCACCACGAAGATCAGCGTCTCACCCGGCTTGATGAGCGGGCTCGGGCTCTGGTTGCCGTAGGCCAGGTGCGCGGGGATGGTCAGCTCACGACGGCCGCCGACCTTCATGCCCTGCACGCCCTGGTCCCAGCCCTTGATGACCCGGCCGCCGCCCAGCGGGAAGCTGAAGGGGGAGTTGCGGTTCCAGCTGGCGTCGAACTCCTCGCCGGTGCTGAAGGCCACGCCGACGTAGTGGACGGTGACGTTCTGACCCGCCTTCGCCTCGGCGCCCTCGCCCTCCCAGATGTCCCTGATCACCAGTTCGGCCGGCGGCTCACCGCCGGGGAAGTCGATCTCGGGCTTCTCGATGCTCACGTACGTGCTCCTAAAGAGGTGCGGACAACCTGCTTAGTCTTACATCACCGCGAGGATGTCGAGGCTGAACACCAGCGTGGACTTGGCCGGGATGCCCGGCTGCGCCTTGTCGCCGTAGCCGAGGTCCGGCGGCACCACGAGCATGACGCGGCTGCCGACCTTCTTGCCCACCAGGCCCTCCTGCCAGCCCTTGATCAGCTGCTGCAGCGGGAACTGGGCCAACTGGCCGTTCTTGTAGCTGGAGTCGAACTCCTTGCCGCCGTCCCACACCACGCCCTTGTACTGCAGCAGCAGGGTGTCGGTGGGCTTGACCGCCGCGCCGTCGCCCTCCAGCACGTAGTTGGCGACCAGCTTGGCCGGCGCGGCCGTCTTGGGGACCTCGACGGAGGGGGCCTGGCCGTCGGTGTTGGTGCCGACCTTGGGCAGCTTGGCGTCGTTCTGCGGGACGGCCTTGCCCTTCGCGGAGCTCTTGCCGTTGAAGGTGTCCACCACGTCGACGACGAAGACCAGCGTGTCGGTGCCCTTGATCCCGGCGTCCGGCTGCCCCTGCTCGCCGTAGCCCAGGTTCGGGGGGATCGCCAGCTCGACCCGGTCGCCGACCTTCTTGCCCACCAGGGCCTTGTCCCAGCCCTGGATGACCCGCCCGACGCCGATCGGGAAGATGGCCGGCGCGCCCCGGTCCCAGGAGTTGTCGAAGACCTTGGCCGTGTCCCAGATCTGGCCGAGGTAGTTCGCCTGGAGGTAGTCACCCGAGGCGACGGTGGTGCCGTTGCCCTGGATCACCGTCTTGACAGCCAGGTCCTTGCTCGGCTGGCCCAGGCCCTTGGCGACCGTCGGCTTCTCGCCGAACTTCGTACCGGCGGTGATGTCCGGCAGCGGGCCGTCCACGATCTTCACCGGCGCGGACGCGGACGCGGAACCCGACGGGCTGGCGCTGGTCGCGGACTTGCCGGACTTGTCGTCACCGCAGCCGGCAAGGGTGAGCAGGCCGGCAGGGACGGCGAGGAGAAGAGAGCGTCGGCGCACGGGGATCCCCATCAGGTCGATCTTGCGTTGTCTGGCGTGCGCGCCACTCTACGGCGTGGGCGGGGCCCCGTACGAACACGTACGGGGCCCCGCGTCGCCTGTGCCACCGCCGCTACATACCGGCGATGAGCTTCTCCACCCGGTCGTCCACCGACCGGAACGGGTCCTTGCACAGCACCGTGCGCTGCGCCTGGTCGTTGAGCTTCAGGTGCACCCAGTCGACGGTGAAGTCGCGCCGCTGCTCCTGGGCACGGCGGATGAAGTCGCCGCGCAGCCGCGCCCGCGTCGTCTGCGGGGGCACGGACTTGGCCTCGAAGATCTTCAGGTCGTTGCAGATCCGCTTGGCCTGACCCCGCTTCTCCAGCAGGTAGTACAACCCGCGGCGGCGGTGGATGTCGTGGTACGCGAGGTCTATCTGCGCGATGCGCGGGTGCGACATCGTGATGTTGTCCCGCGCCCGGTACCGCTCGATCAGGCGGTACTTCATCACCCAGTCGATCTCGGTACCGATCTTGTCCAGGTCACCGCTGCCGATCGACTCCAGGGTCCGGCCCCACAGTTCGAGGACCTGCTCGATGACACCGCTGCGGATGCCGCGCCGGTCGCAGAAGTCCACCGCCTTGGAGTAGTACTCCTCCTGGATCTCCAGGGCCGAGGCCTCCCGGCCCGAGGCGAGACGGACCTTGCGCTGGCCCGTTATGTCGTGCGACACCTCGCGGATCGCCCGGATCGGGTTCTCCAGCGTCAGGTCCCGCATCACGGTGCCCGCCTCGATCATGCGCAGCACCAGGTCGGTCGCGCCGACCTTCAGCAGCATGGTCGTCTCGGACATGTTGGAGTCACCCACGATGACGTGCAGCCGCCGGTAGCGCTCGGCGTCCGCGTGCGGCTCGTCCCGGGTGTTGATGATGGGCCGGGAGCGGGTCGTGGCGGAACTGACGCCCTCCCAGATGTGCTCCGCGCGCTGACTGACGCAGTAGACCGCGCCGCGCGGGGTCTGCAGCACCTTGCCCGCGCCGCACAGCAGCTGCCGGGTGACCAGGAAGGGGATGAGGATGTCCGCGAGGCGGGAGAACTCCCCGTGCCGGGCGACGAGGTAGTTCTCGTGGCACCCGTAGGAGTTCCCCGCGGAGTCGGTGTTGTTCTTGAAGAGGTAGACGTCGCCCGCGATGCCCTCCTCGTGCAGGCGCCGTTCTGCGTCCACCAGGAGGCCCTCGAGGATGCGCTCCCCCGCCTTGTCGTGGGTGACCAGTTCCGTCACGTTGTCGCACTCGGGAGTGGCGTACTCCGGGTGCGAACCCACGTCGAGGTAGAGGCGGGCGCCGTTGCGGAGGAAGACGTTGCTGCTGCGACCCCATGACACGACACGGCGGAAGAGGTACCGCGCCACCTCGTCCGGGGACAGACGCCGCTGTCCCCGGAACGTGCACGTGACGCCGTACTCGTTCTCCAGCCCGAAAATGCGGCGGTCCATGATGAGACCTTACGCCTGATGCGTGGACCTCAAACCGGGTTCGACCGCGGCGATTCGATCTTTTTCTGTCCCGCTTGCCGGGTTTGGAACCGTGAGGTAGCGCCCACTGGCCAGCAGCACCACCAGCGCCACCACCCCGCCGGCACCCGCCACGCCGAAGGCCGCCGCGGTCCCGCCGTACTGCGCGGCCGGTCCCGCGACCGCCGTGCCGACCGCCGCGCCCACCCCGAACGTGGTGACGATCCATGAGAACGCCTCGGTCACCGTGCCCACCGGGGCGTGCCGGTCGACCACCACGAACGCGCAGGCCAGCGAGGGCGCCAGGAACAGCCCCGCCAGCACCGCCAGGCCCGACATCGCCGGGACACCCGGCACCAGCGCCAGCGGCAGGTAGCACACGGCCAGACCTGCCATCAGCAGCCGCAGCCGCCGCTCGGGGACCCCCGCCCACTGCCGCGCCCCGTAGAACACCCCGCCGGCCAGCGCCCCGGCGCCGATCCCCGACAGCACGTAGCTGGAGACCATCCCGCCGCCGTGCTCGTCGGCGTACGCGACCGCGGCCACCGCGATCGAGCCCAGCGCCAGCCCCACGAAGAAGAACGAGCCGACCAGCGCGCGCAGGCCCGGCGCGCGCAGCGGCCCCAGCCAGTCCGGGGTGCGCGGCTGCGTCCGCCACGCCCGCGACGGCGGCGCGGTGACCACGCTCAGCGCCCCCGCCACACCGACCGCCGCGATCCACAGCAGCGCCGCCGTCTCCGAGAACGCCGCCACCAGCAGCGTCACCAGCAGCGGCCCGACCGCGAACATGACCTCCTGCGCGGCCGCGTCCAGCGCGTAGGCCGCGTGGATCCGGTCCTGGCGCTTGAGCACACCCGGCCACAGCGCCCGCAGCCCGCCCTCCAGGGGCGGGGTGAAGAAGCCCGCGACCAGCATCGCGGCGTACGCCAGGGGCAGCGGCCGGGGCCCGGAGAGCGCGAAGACGGCCATGCCCACGGCGGAGACCACCGCCGCCGGGAACATCACCCTCGGCTGCCCCAGGCGGTCCACCGCCCGCCCCAGCAAAGGTTGCCCCACGGCGTTGGCGAGGCCGTAGACGGCCGACAGCGCCCCCGCCAGGGCGAAGTCGCCGCCCTGCGCGCGGGTCAGCAGCACGATGCCCAGGGCCGCCGTCGCGTTCGGCAGCCGGCCGACCAGGGTGCCGGTCAGCAGCCGCGCCGCGTGCCGGGCGCGCAGCAGGTCCGCGTAACCGGTCCCCATGCCCTCCCCTTCGTTAGTTGTACGTATAACGTCGTGGGTCATACGTACCATGAGCCCAGTCCACCGGTCCAGCCGCACACCCCGCCGCCACCCGCCCACCCAGCCGAAAGAGGCCCCCACGGTGACCGACACAGCGCGCCCGACCTCACGCGACGTCGCACGCGCCGCCGGCGTCTCCCAGGCCACCGTCTCCCTCGTCCTCGGCGACAAATGGCGCGGCCGGGTCTCCGAACGCACCGCCGACACCGTCCGCACCGCCGCCCGCGACCTCGGCTACCGGCCCAACCTCGCCGCCCGCAACCTCCGCCTCGGCCGCACCCGCACCGCGCTCCTGGTCGTGCCCACCCTCACCAACGAGTACTTCGCCCGCGTCTACACCGGCGCCGCCCGCGTCGCCGACGACCACGGCTTCGGCGTCGTCCTCTACCCCTCCCCCGAAGGCGTCGGCCCCGCCCGCGACCCCTTCGGCTCCGCCCGCGCCGCCCTCGACGGCATCATCGCCTCCTCCATGGCCGCCGACGCCCTCGCCGCCATCGGCGACGGCGGCCTCCCCCTCGTCATGCTCGACGCCGACCCCGCCGCACCCGGC